>CALIBP010000243.1 GCA_938048165.1 uncultured Alphaproteobacteria bacterium
GCCAACGTTTCCACGCCAACCGGACCACCACCATAATTCTCGCAGATCGTCCGAAGATAACGCCGGTCCATCGCATCAAGACCAAGAGCATCAACTTCTAATCGATTTAGGGCGGCATCCGCGATAGCAGCATCGACCGGACCATTTTTCCCGACCACAGCAAAGTCGCGCACCCGGCGAAGCAATCTTCCAGCAACACGAGGCGTGCCGCGGGCCCGCCGAGCAATTTCGCCGGCACCCTCATCGGTGAGTTCAAGCTCCAGCAGGTTAGCGGCGCGCCGAACAATACTCTCAAGCTCCTCCGCACTATAAAAATTGAGCCGCAAAGGAATACCAAACCGTTCCCGCAATGGCGTGGTGATTAGGCCCGAGCGGGTTGTTGCGCCGATAAGCGTAAAAGGCTGTAAATCAATCCTCACTGATCTCGCGGCGGGTCCTTCGCCTATCACGAGGTCGAGTTTGTAATCCTCAATAGCCGGGTAAAGAATTTCTTCGACGACCGGAGAAAGTCGGTGGATCTCGTCGATAAACAGGACATCATTAGCTTCGAGATTAGTAAGGATAGCCGCCAGATCACCTGCTTTGGCAATCACGGGACCTGACGTCATGCGGAAACCAACACCAAGCTCGCGAGCGACAATCTGGGCAAGTGTTGTTTTTCCAAGACCAGGAGGGCCATAAAAAAGAACATGATCGAGTGCCTCGCCACGCGTTTTTGCAGCATTAATAAAAACGCTCAGATTTTCGCGCAGCTGCGGCTGCCCAACAAAATCAGAGAGAATCTGCGGACGCATCGAGACTTCAATAGAATCGTCCTGACTGGATTCCGGGGCAATGATGCGCTCTTCCGTCATGCGCTAAGCTCCTGCAGGCCAGCCTTTACGAGTGCCTCGACGCTGGCATCATCACCAAGCGACTGCGCTGCCTGAGATACCGCACCAAAAGCCGCACTCCGCCCATAACCAAGATTGACCAACGCCGAAACGGCATCGGCAACAGCGCCCGGCTCCTCTGTCGATTTGTTGCCAAAATCAACATGACGCACAACGCTGAGCTCCGCCGCTTTCTCGCGAAGCTCTGCCAGCAACCGGACTGCCAGACGGGGGCCAACGCCCGGCGCCCGGGTCAAAGCTGCTTTGTCTTCCGCCATCATCGCATTTGCCAATTCATCCGGTGCCAAGGTGCCAAGAATAGCCAGCGCTACTTTCGCCCCAACGCCCTGAACGGTGGTCAGCAGCTTAAACCAGTCACGTTCAGACCGATCAGCAAATCCATAGAGATGAATATGGTCCTCACGCACATGGGTTTCGACTGAGACCGAAACCGGATCGCCCGCCCGCCCGAAAGCACCGAGCGTGCGCGCTGAACAAAAGACCAGATAGCCAACGCCGGCAACATCGATGATAGCGCCGTCATCGCCGACCGAGTCCAAAACGCCTGTAAGCTTGGCAATCATTCCTAAAAATCCTATTCCGCAGGCGTCGCGGCATGAACAACCTGCACACCAGAATCCCAGCGTGCATGGCTACGGCGATGGTGCGCATGACAGACGGCAACCCCGAGCGCATCGGCAGCGTCCGCGCTGTCTATTGAAGCGCCAGGCAACAAAGTCCGAACCATCATCTCGACTTGATCCTTGCCCGCATGACCAGCACCGACCAGCGATTTTTTGATGACATTTGCAGGATATTCACTGACCGTAATATCTGACATCGCCGGCGCCAACAGAACAACACCGCGCGCCTGTCCGAGTTTCAATGTTGATTTCGGGTTTCGGTTTACAAAGGTTTCTTCGACAGCCGCTTCATCCGGGCGATACGTTTCCATGATCGAGTTTAGAACGCGATACAACGCCGCCAGCCGTTCCGCGAGAGACATGTTCGTTGGCACCTTGATGGTACCGTCGGCAACATATTTCAAATTGTTACCGTCAACGTCAATGATGCCCCATCCCGTTGCACGCAAACCGGGATCCAACCCAATAAGCTTCATCAAATTCCTTTCACCACGAACACCTAATCGGCGAGCGTAGCCATTACCGCATCGTCGACCTCGTAATTAGCGGAAACCGACCGCACGTCGTCATTATCATCCAGTGTCTCAAGCAGCTTAAAAAGTGTCTGCACATGATCCTCGCCAACCGGCACAGAAACCTGCGGCCGCCACTGAAGTTCAACCAGTTGCGGCGTATCAAACTTTGCTTCAAGCGCTTCCCGGACGGCATGTAAATCATCCGGCTCACAAACGATCTCGTGGCTTTCCTCTGATGACAAAACGTCTGTTGCACCAGCCTCCAGCGCCGCCTCAAACATCTCGTCGGCACTCGTTACTTCCGCCGCGTAACCAACCGCGCCAATGCGATCAAACTGAAAACTGACACTGTTGGTTTCGCCGAGACTACCGCCATGCTTTGTGAAAGCGGCCCGCACTTCACTGGCCGTTCGATTGCGATTATCCGTCAGCGTCTCGACGATGATGGCGACCCCACCCGGGCCATAGCCTTCATATCTGATTTCCTCAAACGCCTCGCCATCCGCCAAACCGGCGCCGCGCTTAATCGCCCGGTCAATATTATCCTTGGGCATATTCACGGCTTTAGCCGCTGTCACCGCCGTCTTTAGGGCAGGATTCATTTCTATGTCCGGTAATCCACTCCGCGCCGCCACCTGAATTTCACGAATATGCTTTGAGAATACCTTGGCGCGCTTCTTATCCTGCGCACCTTTTCGGTACATGATATTTTTAAATTGGGAATGTCCCGCCATGACCGCCTGAGTCCGATATAAAGGTAAAAAACTATACTATATATAGTGGTTTAAAGCACCTAAACCCCATTTTCTAGTCACTAAATCGCCCCTGAGGCCGAAAAAACGGGATTTTTGACGAAAAAAGGGCCAGAAAGACCGATATTGCGGTCGCAAATAATTTAATTACGTCAATTGCAGCGTCGTTGCGAGGCGACCACCGCGCCGAAATGGCGTCATTCTTGTTGTAAGACCCGTCTCGTCATCAGTATCAATGATGACACCACACATAGTGGCTTCACCCTGTGCTGCCTCAAGACGAGGGGCAGGTATTTTTTTACGGAACCGGGCGATCGACTCTTCCTTTTTCATACCAATGACAGAGTCATAGTCACCGCACATACCAAGGTCTGTCATATACCCTGTACCACCCGGCAGCACCTGATGATCAGCCGTTGGAATATGAGAGTGCGTGCCCACCACTGCCGACACCCGACCATCCAGCGTATGGCCCATAGCCACTTTTTCGCTCGTCGCTTCGCCATGAAAATCAAGGACGATTGCCGCGATGTCGCCACCCAGTTTTTTGTTAAGGAGAGCCCGGTCAACACCTGAAAAAGGGTCATCCAAACTGGGCATAAACAAAAGCCCCATGAAATGGAGAACAAGAACCTGGCGGCCAGCCCCATCTTCGTAGATTCCCATGCCCGTACCGGGCGTTCCTTCGGGATAATTGTGCGGCCGCAATAGTCGTTTCTCTTTATCGAAATGCGGAATGATGTCTTTTTGGTCCCACGCATGATTGCCTGTCGTCACAACATCGGCACCCGCCTGCAGAAACTGGTCACAGATTTTGGGCGTAATACCAAACCCGCCCGCAGCGTTTTCGCCATTCACGATCACGAAATCCAAAGCCAGCTCGTGTCGGAGGTGCGGCAACGCCTCACACACGGCTCGCCGTCCACTACGGCCCACGACATCGCCCAAAACAAGTATTCTCATTCAGTCACTTTCTCATC
>CALIBP010000244.1 GCA_938048165.1 uncultured Alphaproteobacteria bacterium
ACCACCCGCCGAAAGGCTTCCGGTTTGGTCTTGCCAGGCTGTACAATCTGGATTGGTGCTAAGGCAAGTTTAGCCTGCCGTTCCGCGATAAGACCTTCTTTCCATTCCAATCGTTGAAGCTGCCAGGTCCCTAATCCAATAAGAATAGAGAAAGCACCAATTGCAAGGACGGCCAGTCCTTTACCGGTTCGTTTCGTAGGTGGATGGGCCGCAGCCTCATTCGTCATATTTGTGGCGCAGGTTTTTAAAATGATAGGCAATCAATGTTGCCTTTACCGGGCGCAAGAATGCAATAGCCAGAGCAATAATTACGGGCGGCCATAAAACAAAATGCGCCCATATCGGCGGCCCAAGTGCGGCCTCAAACTTTAACGCCAGGGGCACAACGAGTCCGCCAAGCAGGAAAATAACAAAAACCGATGCGCCATCACCCGTGTCATGCGGCGACAGATCAAACCCACACACCGAACAGGTCTTCGAGACCGTCAACAGACCGTTATACAGGTTACCCCTGCCACAACGGGGGCAGCAGCATCGTCTGCCTGCCTGCATCGGAGGAATCTGTGGATAGTGAATGGAGTCCAATATCGCCTGGCCCTTTCCCGAAAAAAATCACGCCGCGGTGGGATGCCGCGGCGTGAATGGTTGTTAACGTGCTTTTGCCGATCAATGCGTGACGGCGTTGCCTGCTCCCCACCAATAGATGCAGATGAACAGAAACAGCCATACGACATCAACGAAATGCCAATACCAGGCTGCTGCCTCAAAACCAAAATGATGGTCCGGTTTAAAGTGGTCTTTATACGCCCGATAGAAGCAGACGATCAGGAATGTCGTTCCGACAATGACATGGAAACCATGGAAACCGGTCGCCATATAGAACACGGTCGGATATATCCCGCCCTTTCCAGCAGCCCCTTCTTCAAAGGCAAAGGTAAAGGCAGCATGGGCATATTCGTAACCCTGTACCCCGGAGAAGACCAGGCCGAGGAAAATCGTCAGGCCGAGACCCTGTAATACATGATCCTTATTGCCTTCGATCAGCGCATGATGCGCCCATGTCAAGGTGACACCGGAGGTCAGCAGGATGAGCGTGTTCAGGAAAGGCAGGCTCCAGGGATCGAATGGAATAATGCCCGGCGGCGGCCACGTCCCGGCAATCTGTTCCGGCGGGAACAGGCTGGCGTTAAAGAAGGCCCAGAACCAGGCTAAAAAGAACATTACCTCAGAGGCAATGAACAGGGCCATGCCGTACCGCATGCCGATCTGAACCGGCACCGAGTGATGGCCCTGGAAGGTTGCTTCCATCGCAACATCTCTGAACCAGAAGAACATTGTCGCGGCGACACCGAGGAAACCAAGGGCGAGCATCCATGATCCGCCATCATGCATATACATAACGGTACCGACCGCCAGGACGCCAGCGCTCAGCGCGCCAACGACCGGCCAGGGGCTCGGATCAACAAGATGCCAAGGGTGTTTATGTTCTGCGCCGTGTGCGTCGGCAATGCTGTCAGCGGGTGCAACCATTTTCGTACTTCCCGTAGGTTGTTATAGCTTTGTCAATTCACCGCAGTGCCGGACTTACCCGGGTGCGATATCTTCGTGGTCGAGGCAGATCGTTTCGGGGACTTACCCTTAGACTCTACCGATTTAAAAAACGTGTATGACAGGGTGATGGTTTCTACGTCATCAAGTCCCCGATCATTGGCAATTGCCGGGTCAATATGGAACTGAACCGGCAAATCAACGCGCGCCCCTGCCTTAAGGGTTTGTTCGGTGAAGCAGAAGCAGTCGACTTTGTTGAAATATTTCCCAGCCTTATTGGGAACAACATTAAAGGTTGCGGTACCGGTGACGTCATAACTCGCCAGCGATTTCGCTTCATAAAATGCCAGAACCGGTTCTCCAACTTTCACCGTTACTGAATTTTGAACCGCCTCGAATTTCCAGGGAAGTTCGCTATTAGTATCGGCGTTGAAGCGCACCGTAATTTTACGATCAAGCACTGATTTCGCCGGTCCGTCAGCGACCTGCGTCGTGCCACCATAACCGGTCACCTTACAGAACAGCTCGTAAAGCGGCACAGCATAGGCGGTCAGCGTTGTCATGCCCGCAAGAATACAAAGCACGCCGAAAAGTGTGACCGTTCTACCGTAGCGGCTCATTCAACAATCCCCATGCGGACAATCGAAATCACGTAAAACAAGACAACCATTCCCATCAGGACAATCAGCAAAGCCCGGTTGCGGCGTTTTTGCTTGGCGCGCTGCTCTTCAGGAGTATCGACTGTCATATCCATCACTTACCCGGCTAGCCCAAATGCCTTGTCAACGATGAGCGCTGCAAACAGCAAGAACAGATACAAGATAGAAAAAGCGAAGGTCCGGCGCGCATAGCGATCACCGGTTTCGCGGTAAATCGCGATAGAAAGCCCAACAAAAACCAAGCCAAGAGCCCCCGCGACGCCACCATAATACCAGCTCGACATGCCGACAAAGGTCGGCGCCATGCCAAGGGGTGCCAACAGAATGGAATAGAGAACAATCTGTCTTTTGGTTTCCTTTTCACCTGCGACGACCGGCATCATGGGCACGCCCGCCTTTGCATAATCCCCCCGGCGGTAAAGCGCCAGGGCCCAGAAATGCGGCGGCGTCCACATAAAGATAATCGCAAACAGAACAATAGAGCTCAGCGTAATATCGCCCGATACAGCTGCCCATCCCACCATCGGCGGAAAGGCACCCGCAGCACCGCCAATGACGATATTCTGCGGTGTCCGGCGTTTTAGCCACATCGTGTAAATGAAGACATAGAACGCGATCGTGAAGGCCAGCAAGGCTGCGGCCGCCCAATTGACGGCAACCCCCATAACCATGACAGACCAGACAGAAAGTGCCACACCGAAGGCTAACGCCGCCCTTGGTTCAACGCGGCCTGTTGGTACAGGACGTTCTGCGGTGCGTTCCATCACGGCATCAATATCACGGTCATACCACATGTTAATGGCACCAGAGGCACCCGCGCCTACAGCGATACACAGGACAGCAACAGCGGCGATCACCGGGTGGATCGAACCCGGTGCCAGATAAAGCCCGGCAAACCCGGTAAAGACCACCAACGACATGACGCGTGGTTTGAGCAGGGCGATATAATCGGCGACGTCTCCGCCCGCCGGCACCGCTGCCGTCATCGTCATGTTGCCTGACTTTTCGGTCACTATGTTTCTTTCCTACTACCCTACGACCGCTGCCTACTTGATTTTCGGCAGCTCTTCAAAGGAGTGGAATGGCGGTGGTGAGGACAGAGTCCATTCCAGCGTATCAGCGCCTTCACCCCATGGGTTTTCCGCGACTTTCTGACCTGAGGAGAAGGTTTTGTAGAGCATGTAAAGGAAGATCAGCACCCCGAAGGCTGACATATAGGAGCCGTAAGACGAAATTGCATTCCAACCTGCATAAGCATCCGGATAATCGGGAATCCGCCGCGGCATCCCGGCAAGACCCAGGAAATGCTGCGGGAAGAAGAGTATATTCACACCGACGAATGTTACCCAGAAGTGGAGCTTGCCGAGGAATTCGGAATATTGCCTACCACACATTTTTGGTAGCCAGTAATAGAAGCCCGAGAAGATCGCAAACACTGCCCCCAGCGACAGGACGTAATGGAAATGAGCGACTACGTAATAGGTATCGTGCAAGGCGGCATCGACCCCGGCATTGGCCAGAACCACACCGGTCACGCCACCGACGGTGAACAGGAAGATAAAGCCGATTGCCCACAGCATGGGGGTTTTAAACTCAATCGAGCCCCCCCACATTGTCGCAATCCAACTAAATATCTTAATCCCCGTTGGCACCGCGATGACCATAGTCGCCGCGGTAAAGTAGGCTTTGGTGTCAACATCCAGCCCCACCGTATACATGTGATGAGCCCAAACGATGAAGCCAACGACCCCAATCGAGATCATGGCATACGCCATACCGAGATAACCGAAGACGGGTTTCCGCGAGAACGTCGAGACAACCTGACTGATGATGCCAAAGCCTGGCAGGATCAGGATATAAACTTCAGGATGACCGAAGAACCAGAACAGATGCTGGAAAAGGATTGGATCACCGCCACCAGCGGCATTAAAGAATGTCGTCCCGAAGTTACGATCGGTCAGCAGCATCGTGATGGCACCAGCCAGTACCGGCAGTGACAACAGAAGCAAGAACGCCGTAACCAGAATGGACCAGACAAACAGCGGCATTTTATGAAGTGTCATGCCCGGTGTCCGCATATTCAAAATGGTGGTGATGAAGTTCGCCGCACCAAGGATTGAACTGGCACCTGCCAAATGCAGAGAAAAGATCGCTAGATCAACTGCTGGACCCGGTTGGGCAACATTGGCACTCAACGGTGGATAGATGGTCCATCCACCTCCGACACCGGTTTGAGTTTCCGAAACACCCGCAACAAAGGGCGATGCCAAAAGCAGGGCAAAAGACGGAATAAGCAGCCAGAAGCTGATATTATTCATCCGCGGAAACGCCATATCCGGCGCGCCAATCATCAAGGGAACAATCCAGTTACCAAAGCCGCCGATCATCGCCGGCATGACCATAAAGAAGATCATGATCAGGCCATGCGCTGTGATCAACACGTTGTACATGTGATGGTCGCCACCAAGAATCTGGTTCCCGGGCTCTGCCAATTCCATCCGGAACAGGACGGACATACCACCGCCGATTATCCCCGCAACAATAGCGAAGATAAGATACATCGTACCGATGTCCTTATGGTTGGTGGAATAGACGAACCTGCGCCAGCCTGTGGGCGTATGATCGTCGTGGCCGTGGGAGGTTGCTGCGTCACTCATTTCCTGCCTGCCTTCTTGCTCAACGAGTCGAGGTGTTAAGTTTAGCGACGTCGCGTCGCTCTGTGGTCATCGGGAGAAGCCCCGCCGCTTTACGCTGCTTCGTTACCCAGGCGGCAAAAGCCTCCTTGGAAACGACCTTGACCTTAATTGGCATAAAGCCATGGTTTACACCGCAAAGTTCTGAGCACTGCCCATAATAGACGCCCTCCTTATTGGCATTAAACCAGGTCTGGTTCAGACGACCGGGAACGGCATCAATCTTGACACCAAAGGCCGGCATCGCCCACGAGTGGAGCACATCATTTGCGGTAACCTGAACCCGAACTGTCGTGTTCACAGGAACAACGACCTCAGTATCCGTTTCAAGAAGCCGCTTGGGATCCCGGATATTGTTGTCCTTGGCAAATTTTGCGAGTTCATTGTCCGGGATCATGTTGGAAGCGAATTCGAACTTGCCGTGATCCGGATATTCATACTGCCAGTACCACTGATTGCCAATTGCTTTCACCGTCATATCCGCCTTCGGCACAACATCTGCTTTGTAAAGAAGCTTGAAGGAAGGCACCGCGATCACGACCAATATAATAACCGGCACGATCGTCCAGACCATTTCCAGCATCGCATGATGGGTTGTCTTTGATGGCACCGGGTTCCGCTTGGCGCTAAACCGCCACATCGTATAAAGCAGCAGAATCAACACAAATATTGTGATCAGGGTAATGAGTACCAACAGCAGGTTATGAAAGTCGGTGATGTCTTCCATTACCGTCGTCACCGCCGGCTGAAAGCCTTTTTGCCAGGGGACCGGTGCCGACGCCCAAGCGCTCGTACCAACCAGCCCACATGCGAGACCTGCCCATATCGATGAAATCGCCGAAAGAATTTTATTAAACCGCATCGCTCTCTTCCGTTCTTTGGCCTGAACAACGACCCTCCTCCCGACGAAACCCGTCGCGAGAAATGCGCTGCCACAATGGCTACAACGATTAATCGGGACGAATCCCGAAAGAAACTTTTGCTATATTACCCCAAGCATCGGGGCTGCTGATAGCGTAAGCCGCCGACGCGACCCTATGTCGCAACTGCGTCCAGACAGAATGTAGACGATATGATAAACAGGCCGTTAGCAATTTGATGCCAAATTCCGTTAAACGACCTCAGATCGGGGTTTTCGCAATAAAACGGAGAAATTTGCTTATTTTTCTCGTGAAAGGACTCTCCAGTGACCGATTTAGCCAAAACTGACCAACTCTTTTTCGAAAAAGCCGGAATGGACCGGGATCGAATCAATAGCATCGTAGATGGCGCTCTCAAAGGGGCTGACGATGGCGAGCTATTCCTTGAATACCGCCAATCGGAAAGTATATCTTATGATGACGGTCGCTTGCGGAGCGCCTCTTTTGATACCACACAGGGATTCGGCTTAAGGGCGATTGCTGATGAGGCCGTCGGATATTCCCATGCCTCAGAACTTTCTGAAGCCGCGATCAAAAGAGCGGCAGAAACCGTGACGGCCGTTCATTCGGGCCATAGCGGGACGGCCGCCGAGGCACCTCAGGGCACCAATCTCTCGCTCTATACCGACACCAATCCGCTGGGCGAAGTCAGCTTCGAAGAAAAAGTTTCACTCCTGGCTGAAATCGATGCCTATGCAAGAGCCAAGGACCCGCGGGTCGCACAAGTATCCGCCTCAATCTCTGGTGAGTGGCAAGCGGTTCAGATACTAAGAGCGGGTGGCGAGCGGGTGGCAGATATTCGTCCTCTGGTGCGCGTCAATGTCTCCATTGTCGCGGCTGAAGGGGACCGTATGGAAACCGGCAGCAGCGGTACCGGCGGTCGTACCGGCTACGCCGCCTATATCGCCCCGGACCAATGGCAGTCCCAGGTCGACGAAGCTTTACGTCAGGCGCTCATTAATCTGGAATCCATCGATACACCTGCAGGTGAAATGCAGGTCGTCCTCGGTGCGGGCTGGCCAGGAATATTATTACATGAAGCTATCGGACATGGGCTGGAAGGCGATTTCAATCGTAAGAAAACGTCCGCTTTCTCCGGCTTAATGGGTGAACGCGTTGCCTCTGAGGGGGTTACTGTTGTGGATGACGGCACAATCACTGACCGACGTGGTTCGCTGTCGATTGACGATGAAGGCACGCCGACCTCAAAAACTGTCCTTATCGAAGACGGCATTCTCGTCGGCTATATGCAGGATCGGCAGAATGCCCGGCTTATGGGGATGGCCCCCACCGGTAATGGTCGCCGCGAGAGTTTCGCCCATGCACCGATGCCCCGCATGACCAACACCTATATGATGGACGGTAACCATTCGCCTGAGGAAATCCTGAGCTCGGTACAAAACGGGCTATATGCGGTCAATTTTGGGGGCGGCCAGGTGGACATTACCTCGGGCAAGTTCGTGTTCACAGCCTCTGAAGCCTATCTTATCGAGAACGGTAAGATAGGGGCCCCGGTCAAGGGCGCAACGTTGATCGGCAACGGACCAGACGCGCTGACTCATGTAAAAATGACCGGCAACGATATGAAGCTGGATCCAGGTGTCGGAACTTGCGGCAAGGATGGCCAGGGCGTACCTGTCGGGGTCGGGCAGCCAACAATGCTGCTCGACAATCTTACCGTAGGGGGTACAGCGGCGTAACCGTGATGTCAGGTGGTTTAGTTGAAATCTCCTGACCCTAATTTATATTTGTTGAGAACCTCGGTCAGGGTTTCACGGTTAACCGGTGTCGGCACGTAATCGTCCATACCGGCTTCCATATATTTTTCGCGATCACCGGCCATAGCATTTTCTGTCACAGCAACAATTGGAACCGTCTCGCACCAACCACCGAGCTCGCGAATTTTACGGGTTGCGTCAATACCATCCATAATCGGCATTTGAATATCCATCAGAATGATATCGAACCTATCCTGTTTAACCAACTCAACAGCCTTAGCCCCGTTAGTGGCGGCCTTTGACTCAAACTGAAATGGGGCGAGGAAGGCTTCAAGAACTCGCTGGTTGATCTGGTTGTCCTCTACAATCAGGACGGAAACATTGGGGTCGGTTTTAAAAGACTCGATCTCGGCAGATTCCAGGGAATTAGTCGACGCCTTTTTTGGCACACCCAATGGCAATTCAAAATAAAACGACCCAACGCCGATCTCACTATCGACACCCATCGTGCCGCCCATCATCTCAACCAAATTCCGGCCAATCGCAATACCAAGCCCGGCGCCGCCTTCCGGCTCTCCAATTGATGGACTCGGCTGAATATACCGTTGAAACAGCCTTTCCTGCGTCTCAACATCGAGCCCGCCACCAGTATCCTGAACCACAAACCGAATTCTGTGAGACCCGTCCTCAAGCCCTTTTGACCGGACGTTGACCATCACCTTCCCTTGGTCCCTATATTTTATGGTGTTTGACAGCAGATTAAATAAAACCTGTTTTATGCGATTTGTATCGCCCTCCATTTCGTTCGGGACATCAGTTTCAACCGCGACCGACAGTTCCAAATTCTTGGCGTCAGAGCGTGTACGCCAAAGACGTTCCGTATGCGCAATCATCTCTCGAAGATCAAACTTCTGAATATCAATTTCGAGATGACCTGCTTCGACCTTGGAAATATCCAGGATATCATTGCGCAATGAAACAACGGTTTCCGCGCATTCCCTGATCGTTTCGACCTTAAGCTTTTGATTGTTAGACAAAGTGGATTGAAGCAAGGACTCCGACTTATTTAATTACTGCGCTGCAGAGATAAGGTCTGCTTCAACCAAATCACGAAAACAAGTGAGCCAATGGATGAAAGGCTCCTCATATTCCGTCGATACTAGATCTAAGATGCAGATCGTGCCGAAAGGCTGGCCATCGGGCCAAAAGAGAGGGACGCCGTAATAGGACCGAAATCCATGGTCGGCCCATACTGGGCTGTCTTTCCAATCAGGGTCATCTGCCGCATTTGGGATATAGAGCGGCTCCTGTTTTACAATTACCTCTTTGCAAAACGTGTGGGCCTCAAGTGGAAAGGTCGCGCCGATTGGAAAGGGATTACTTTCCTGGTCGCTGGATACCACCGGACGGATACCGGTTTCCGTAATTTGACAGACCAGTGATGCAGAACCGCCAAATATTTTGGCAACGAGATTGACCAAATCCTGACACTTCGACAGCCGGTCTCCAATTTCCTGACGTTCCCGAAGAAAAGTCCGCGAATGAACTAAACCCTTATTATTATTTTTACCAACCCCAACCCAACGTAAAAACTTTTCGTAATTTATGCCTTATCATGTATCCATTACTATTGTGAAGTATGGTTAACAACAAGTTAAAGATTTGTTTATGTGAAATTATAAGAGATTGAATTTATTGATAAAAAAATTAAATTGAATATCTTGATCGTAGCTTTAACCGTCAGTTGCGACACAAAGATAACCTGAGAGTCAAAATGGTGAGTTACGACCCTTCATCAGCAGATTTATTAACCTTCCACGACAAGATACCAGCATTCCTCGACGGCAGTGACACACCGCGAGCCTATCTGGAACGGTGTCTTGAAATCATCGAAGCACGTGAGCCCGACGTGAAGGCCTTTGTAACAATGACGATAGACCGTGCGCGCCAAACCGCGGACGACGCTACCGAGCGCTATCGCAAAGGCACGCCCTTGTCGCCGCTCGATGGCATGCCAATCGCCATCAAAGATGTTTTTGAAACGGAAGATATGCCGATGCAGCTCGGCAGTCCCTTGTTTGAGGGATACGAAACCGGCTGGGATGCTGCATCGGTCTATTTTCT
>CALIBP010000245.1 GCA_938048165.1 uncultured Alphaproteobacteria bacterium
GCGGCGCGAAAAACGCTCGAGAAGGCCTTGCTGGTTGACCCAGCCGAACCCCGGGCCCGCTATTATGTCGGGCTCGCCGCCCGCCAGGCCGGAGAAATTAAACAGGCGCTTAAAATCTGGCTCGATCTGGAAGCGGATTCCGCCCCAAACGCGCCATGGCGAAAGCTTCTGGGTGAACGTATCGGCAAGACCGCTAAGGAAAATGGTATCTCGGCTAACGCCCTTGCTGAAATGCGCAAAAATGCCGGCACCGGCCAAACCCCTTCCACCTCTGGTAAAACCCAGGTCGCAGAAAACACTCAACAACCCGGCCCAACGGCGGATGATGTCAAAGCCGCCCAGCAAATGTCGCCGGAAGATCGCCTGACCATGATCCGCGGCATGGTGGGACGGCTGGTCGACAAGATGAAGGACGATCCCAAGAACTTTGAAGGCTGGTTACGGCTGGCGCGGTCCTATGAAGTTCTCAATGAGCCCACGAAATCGCGTGACGCCTATGCCAAGGCCGCTGCCTTAAAACCAAAGGATCTGTCAGTGCTGACGGCCTATGCCGGGGCGATTGCCAAAGCGGCCAAACCCGATGCCCCGATGCCAAAAGTGCTCGCCGATATCTCGGAACGCATTCTGGCGCTGCAACCAACCCATGGCGGCGCGTTGTGGTTTAGCGGCATCGCCAAGATGGAATCCGGCGACAAGGCGGGTGCCAGTGAACGCTGGACGCGCCTCCTCAATGTCCTGCAAGCGGGAAGTGCGCAGCACGACCAGGTAAAAGAGAGGATCAAGGCGCTGGGTCTGCCCGTCAAACCATGAGCCTGAGCGCGATGCGCCGCTATGGCCTTGTGGTCCTTCTGATATCTCTCCTCAACATAGAGTCAGCGCAAGCTGATTTTGCTGCCGGGGCTCAGGCCTATGATGGTGGTGATTACGCGACAGCGTTCAATGAATGGCAGGAACCCGCCAAAACCGGAAACCTCGCCGCGATGGTGGCACTCGCTGATCTTTATCGCCGCGGGACGGGCCGCAAACCCAATGCCGCGCATGCATTCCAATGTTACCGACGGGCGGCACTCGCGGGCGACGCCATCGCCCAGATGAATCTCGGTGAAATGCATCTCAGGGGCTGGGGTATCAAGACAGATCGATTTCGCGCCTGGGTCTGGTTTGACCGCGCCGCCACGCAGGGTCGCGACTGGGCACGGGAACAGAAAAACATGCTGGAGAAATCAATGTCATCCGCACAGCTGGCGAAGGCCCGAAAGATCGGTAAAATAGAAAAATAACGTGCTTTCCACAGCTAAAATTGCCGCTACACTTATAATATCAAACGATATCATTTTATTTAGAGAAGATTGCCATGGCAGCGCAACGGGACAAATCCAGAACCATACCGGGCACGACTGTTTTCGACGGGGCGGAATCACGCAAGGGCTATCGCATCAACAAGTTCGCCATGTCCTTTACCAAGCCGGAGAACCGCGAAGCGTTCACTGCGGATGAAGAAGTCTATATGGAAAGCTGGAAGCTGAGCGATCAGGAAAGACAGTTCCTGCGCGACCGCGATTATCGCGGGCTGATCGAGGAATGCGGTGGCAATATTTATATGATTATGAAGCTTGGGACCTGCACCGGACACGGGCTGTACCATGTTGGCGCCCAGCTGCGCGGCCAAACCTTTGAGGATTTCATGGCAACCCGTAACGCCGCAGGAGCGCGCTGATATGGCAAAGATTATTGGCGGGATCGGCACGTCGCATGTGCCGTCAATCGGCAAAGCCTATGATATGGGCCAGCAGGACGAACCGGACTGGAAGCCAGTGTTTGATGCCTATAAGCCGGTGCAGAAATGGCTGGCCCAGCTGAAACCGGATGTCGCCATCGTGGTCTATAATGACCACGGCTCCAGCATGTTTTTTGACAAATATCCGACCTTTGCCATCGGCGCGGCGGATACATACCCGATCGGTGATGAAGGCTGGGGACCACGTCCGCTGCCCGACGTGCCCGGCAACCCCGACTTCTCATGGCATCTCGCTGAAGAGCTCGTCTATAACGAGTTCGACATGACAGTTTGTCAGGAGCTGTTGGTTGAACATGGCTTTCTGGTGCCGATGAATTTGTGTTTTCCGCATGAGCCAAGCTGGCCGGTCAAAACCGTGCCGATTGCAGTGAATGTCATCCAGCACCCGCTGCCGACCGCGCTGCGCTGTTACAAGCTAGGGCAGGCAATCCGTCAGGCGGTTGAGGCCTGTGAGGATGATCTTCGTGTCGTGATCTTTGGCACCGGTGGCATGTCGCATCAGCTCAACGGCACAAGGTTTGGCCATCTGAACACCAAGTTTGATAATGACTTCCTCGACAAGATCGAATCCGATCCGCTGGCACTGACAGAGCTGACCCATCAGGAGATTATGGAAGAGGCTGGTGCCGAAGCGGTTGAGCTGATCATGTGGCTCACCATGCGGGGTGCCTTGTCGGATAATTTGACGCGGGTCCATCGCAATTATTACGCGCCGATGACCACCGGTATGGGGCTGATTGCGCTGGAAGAAACCGCCTAGGTTATAGATTTATCGCTTCACATATTGCCGAAATACCCCCTATCATAAAGACGGACAGAGTGTGATTGCCTGTCCCCATAAACGACGCGTTTAAAACTCATCTATCGCCTGGCAAATCACCGGGTGTAACTCAAGGCGTGGGGCTACCGTCCGCCGAAGCCGAGTTGAGTGACGCCGCCCGCGCCCTGCCTGTGAGGAGGGTCGCTAAATGCTTATTGAGCAAATTCTGAGAAATAAAGGATCGGATGTTGTCACCGCACGCGCCAGTGAAACTGTGGCGCAGGCTGCCATTCGTATGGAAGCCAACAGCATCGGTGCGCTGGTGATTATCGATGACGACAATGCACCGGTCGGTATTCTGTCCGAGCGCGATATCGCGCATGGCATAAACGAGTACGGCCCGCATTTATCGGCGACGCCGATTTCCATGTTAATGAGTTGCGATCTCGTGACCTGCAGGCCAGGGGATTTGATTGCCGACATCATGGCAACCATGACCGAACGCCGCATCCGGCACCTGCCAGTAATCGATAACGGCAAGCTCACCGGGGTGGTCTCGATTGGCGATATGGTCAAGGAAAGGCTGAACGAAATCGAAGGCGAGGCTAACGCCCTGCGAATCTATATCGCGGGCGCCTAACAAAGCGATTAGGTCAGTAAGGCCCCGCTAGCCTTCCTGAATAGCGGCGGGCAGCAGCGACGCGCCCATCCCTTCGCCGAGACACCATTCGGCGAAGTTCTCCGGCGTTGAGTCCCATTCCTGCGGCTGCCAGTTTTCATCGACCACATCGGAATCAAAATCATATTCTGCCGCGCCACCGCAGGGATTCTTGAAATACCAGAAATAGCAGGACGAGACCGGATGACGGCCAGGACCGATCATGGTCTCCCAGCCATTGCGGGTCATGTTGTTGCCACCGCCAAACAGCTCGTGGATCGAGCCCAGCTCAAACGCCAGGTGATGAAAGCCGCGCTTGCCCTGACCGGGATCGAGCAGGAAAACATTGTGATGATTATTGGCATCGGCACAGCGTACAAAATAGCCGCGCCCGGGATAGGAGTCGGTCAGCATGAATCCCAGCACGTCGACATAGAAATCTTTCTGGGTTTCCAGGTCATCGGTCATATAAACGATATGCGACATGATCAGGGGCGATGCCCGATCAAATTTCTGCCCGCGCTGATTGAGCCGTTTGATATTGCCCGGTACGTTGGTTTCGATGACGGGTGGTGTTATTGGCTGGCATTGCGCGACCCGGAAGGCAAAGCCAAACCCCAGCGGGTCAAGAGCGTGGATAGCGCCGTCATCGTCTTCGGTAACGTCGCCCACGGCAGATAGTTTCTCCTTGAGCGCCGCAAGATCATCCGCCGTACGCACGCCAAACGTCACTTCCCGTACGGTGGATTTGGTGTCGGTTGTAACCGGCGGCGGCAGCGCGGGATCATCCGTCATATAGACCTCAATTGTCGCCTTGTTTTGCGCCGCAAACACCGCGTAAGAGCGATCATCGCTAACCAGAGTCAGACCAAAATCCCGCCAGAATTTTTTGGCGACCTCAAGGTCTTCAACACCATAGGTGACTTGCTCTATACCGGTGTGGTGCATTTTCTAATTTCCAGACGCCGTTGTCGCTGATGCGTAATCTATCAGCATTTACAGCCCCGCAAAAGAAAAGGCGTCCCCTCTCGGGGACGCCTGTAAAATTGCTAATCTCGTTTCTGCTATTTCAGCATCAGCTTGCGCAGCTTTGAATAAAGCTCCGGTGGCATTTTCGACTTGGCAGCATCCCACGTCGCCCCATAGGTCGTTGCGAGATAGGCCTTACCGTACTTGCCCTCAAGATCAATATGCTTCACACCAGCCGCCATAACTTTGGCATTATCTTTTTGCACCAGCGCCCGGTGATGCGGAATGCTGTCTTTCTCATATTTGATGGCCGCCGCTTCGAGGGCATCGCGCTGTTTCTTGGGCAGCTTTTTATAGGCGTCCAGATTGACCACGATGGTCGATGACGTACGCCACCAGCCGGGTCCAATGCGATATTTGATGAATTTGGCCCAGCCATAACGCGCGACGCCACCTTCCGGCCATGCCAGCCCCTGCACGACACCGCGCTCCAGCGAGGTATAGACATCACCGGGAGAGATATTGACCGGCCGCGCGCCCATCGCTTTCATCAAGGGGTGATAACCAGCGGTTGACCGCATGGTCATGCCCTTGAGATCGAGCCCTGTCTTCTCGCTCTTTTTGAAGTCCCCGGCGAGATAGTGATGGAACTCGGTCGCGCCTTCCATGCCATGCGCCAGCAAATGACCATTCAGCCCCTTGGCCCAGCAATCCTGCAGAACTTTCCAGCCACCATTCTTACGGAGATTTGCCTGTCCAACATTGGATAACGGAATCACCCGGGCGCAGGGTACCAGACCGGCATAGTAAACACTCGGGCCAAACATAATGTCGATAACGCCACGCTTGAGAGCAGCTCCCTGTTTGCGGTTCGGTATCACTTCCGGGCCACCCTTATATTTAATAGTGATCCCGTTATCGGCCTTGGTGACCGGGTTCATAAATGTATCAAAATAGGTAACGGACTGATCATGCGTCTTGATCAGACTGGTCGTGGAGGTCATCTCCACGGCCTTTAGCGGCGCGCCTCCGAGAATTACCGCGACGGCAACACCTGAAATCATCAACGGCTTCATATGTGAACTCCCTGGTTAATTGGATCGTGTTTGTATTTTCGACCGCTCTACAGGCGGCGCTTCTAATAACCATATTTACGGTAGGTTTTTTAGAGCTGGAGAGTCAAGACAGGTCTCACCATCGTGACCCGCGAACCAACCGGTGATATAGTGTTGGCCTACTTCCTCGGAACCTCTAACTGACACAGCCTGTTTACCATGGCCATTGACCTCTCAAAGCCGATGAGCCTGCATCAGCAGGGCCGTTTTGCCGAGGCCGTTTCCCTGTACGACGCCGCGCTCAAGCAGGAGCCGAACAATCCCGATGCTTTATATCTCACCGGCCTTTGCCGACTGCAGATGGGTGATATGGAACGCGGTGCCCGGCATATGCGGACCCTCGTCAAGCAGCAGCCACAACATGCCGCGGCCCAACATGCCCTTGGGAAAGCGCTTCTGGAATTGGGGAAGACCAGCGTCGGCAAACGACATCTGGAACAGGCGCTGGCGATCAACCCCACGTCGCAGGACAGTCGCATCGAACTGGCAGAACTGGCGCTCGCCGCCGGTGATGCACAACAAGCCGAGAGTTTGTACCGCGACGGTCTCAATCTCGACCCGTCGCAAGCGGCCCTGTGGAATAATCTTGGAACCACATGCCGGATGTTGGGGAAGCTGGAGGAGGCCGAACAGGCCTGGGTCAAAACCATCTCGCTGGCCCCCAATATCGTCGAAGCCTATTGCAACATCGCCACGCTAAAAGTTCGGGTTGGCCGTTTCTCGGAGGGCATCACCTATTTGCAAACCGGCCTCGACAGGATGCCGGATGACCCCGATCTAAATTTCTATCATGGCGAGCTTTTGTTCTTTGCCGGAAAGTTTGAGGACTCCGCCACGGCCCTGAAGAAAGCGACCGCGCTCAGAGAAAACTTTCGCAGCGCGGAAATACGGCTGGCCCAGGCATCTCAATATCTCTGTGATTGGGACAGGCTCGACACGCTCATGCCCGCAATCCGTGAAGAAATCGATAGCGCAATTGCCGGAAAACCCTGTCTGGTATCTCCGTTCTTCGCCTTGACCCTCGATACAACAGAAACCGAACGCACCGCCGTCGCGGCTGCCGAGGCCGGCAAGCGTGAAGCCCAGCTTGCGGCAGCCCTGACCACAACTCAATTCACCTATGCAAGATCTCGAAAAGACCGAATACATGTTGGTTATCTGTCCGGCGACTGGCGCGACCATGCTGCCTCTCACCTGGCTTGCGGTCTGTTCCAACATCACGATCGTGAAAAATTTGAAATATCTGTCCTCTCATACGGCTCAGACGATGGCAGCGATTATCGCCGCCGAATTAAGGAAGGCGCAGAACACTTCATCGAGCTGCAGGACTTAAATGACATTGAGGCCGCCCGCGCTATTCACGAGCGCGACGTTGACATCCTGATTGATGTTCAGGGCTTTATGGGAAATGCCCGACCGGAAATATGGATGCTGAAACCCGCGCCAATACAGGTTTCTTACCTTACCCATCTGGGTTCAATGGGAGCGGATAAACTTGAGTATGTCATCGCCGATAAGACCATAATTTCGCCTGACAACCGCGACGGGTTTACCGAAGCCGTGATAAC
Source organism: uncultured Alphaproteobacteria bacterium (assembly GCA_938048165.1). Taxonomy (GTDB): domain Bacteria; phylum Pseudomonadota; class Alphaproteobacteria; order MPNO01; family UBA2964; genus UBA2964. The sequence continues at coordinate 6,869 of CALIBP010000245.1, forward strand.
GCTTCCCAATTGCTACCAGGTGAATGATGACGAAGCCCGCATCGGCGCCCGACCAACACGCGCTGACGAAGGACTACCGGATGAGGTGACAGTGTTTTGCGCGATGCATGGCGGACACAAGATCACCCGTGATATTTTTAAACTCTGGATGCGTATCCTGACAGCGGTCCCTGACAGCGTTCTCTGGCTCGCCGCGTCAGGCGCTCTTCGGTTGAACCTCTGCACCGCGGCGCAGGCAATGGGCATAGATCCGTCCAACCGGCTAGTCTTTGCACAAAGACATGAGGATAAGGCCGATCATATGGCGCGGCTTACCCTTGCTGACCTGTATTTGGATACGCCGATATATGGTGCCCATTCATCGGCTGTCGACTGTCTGTGGGCGGGAACACCTGTCCTATCCTCACCAGGGCTGGTGTTTTCCTCACGAGGGGTGGCAACTCTCTTAAATACGATGGGGATTTCAGAGCTGATCACCCGCGACTTCAACGATTATGAAAAGAAGGCCATTGCCCTTGGGCACGATCCGGCATCTCTTAAGGAAATAGTCGATAAGGTCTCAGCAGCACGCAGCCTTCTCTTCAACACATCCAGCTGGGTCCGTGATGTGGAACGTGCCTACGCTAAAATTTGGGCACATTACTGCGACGGAAAATCTCCCGAAGACATTGGCCCGAGCCAACTCTCAGCCGAGTAAGTAAGTCCTTCTATTCAATGGGCAAGGCCCGATCCAGGCCATCCGATATGTCGCTGCACGACTATTTGCGTGAATGTTTCCGAAACGGAAAATATTATAAAGCGCAACTTTACTCGTAAATGGAGCAGAAAATCACTACAGCCGATCAGGACAACGCGACGCAGACCGCTTCTCAAAACGGTGCGACAGAAGCCCCCAAAACCGAAAATATCAGCTCGGAAGAGGTAACAAAATGCTCATGATAGGCACTACCATGCTGCTGCAGCAATGGTTGCAAGCCTCTTTAAATGTTGCAAAGTCGCTGAGTAACGGCCAGCCTATTTCACTAGGCGGGTTTGACGACCTGCGGCGGATGCGCGAGCATTTTGAAGAGCTGGAACGCGCCAACAATGCCATCACCCGGATCGCGCAAGCGCAAAAGCAGGCCCAGGAAGACGCCAACAAAGACAAATCCGTTTCATAAAGTCATATGGCTAGGTAGGCCGCGCCGGCGTAAAGGCCGACCGACCTAAAGAACTTTCTTTTCGTTCGCCGTTTCCTGGGTTGGCCAGGTTTCCACCGCCTGCCGACCCAGCGGCCGACGGACCGATGCTGGGGAAATTCCTGCCCGCAATGCGCTGAGAATACCGGCCGCTTCCCAGTAATTTTCGGCCCTGTAAAATTGGTGATCTGCCCACGGCAAGGTCTCCAATTCCTGGGCTATAAGGCCACTTCCCTCGCGAACTGCGATCACCGTGATTCCCTGTTCCAGCGCGGCGAGAATGGGCAATCCAATACAGCCTTCAGGAATCACCAGACAGGATATGTCACGCGCCGTTAGAACGCCGCTGGTCGTCATCTTGTTTGAATCGCTCACAATCCGCGGCGATCGCTTGAGCCCTTTTAATACACATTGCAAAAAGGAAGAGGATATTGCTTCAGCTGCCATCCGCGGATCGACCCGGCCAGGGTCTTCATTCAAAATTTCGCGTGATTCCATCATCGGCGCATGTGCCGACGGGATATTGAAACAGTGCGAGACCGCGTGGGTGAGCATCGCTTCAATCCCGCCCCAGGGATTGATCATGGTGCCCTCACTGCGGAAATACTGATCGTGAAGTCCCGTTGGCACGCCGATCAGCGAAGAAATCGCCACCGCATCAAACTCATCGGCTTTTTCAACAAGCAGCGCAAAGAGCGATTCAAGCTGGCGGCCTTCACCAATCGCCCGGCCAGACTTCGACGTTTTTGCGGTTAATTCCAGCGGCGGATCGAGGCGGTATAACCCTGTGCATTCGAGGCCATAGGTCGTACGCGCCGACTCCACGGTATTGAGAACCAGATTCTCGATCATGGCATCTGACTGAGCGTCAAAAACAACGGCGAGACGATTTGCCCTGACAGGCGACAGCCCGACGGTCCCCATCAGAAATCTGCAAAGCACACTGCCCTCGACATAGTGGGCGTTGGCCGGAATTTCATTGACGTCGCTGGCATTCACGACATTGGGATGAGTGATCAGCTGGTTACAACAAGAGGCCAACAGCTGCGCCGCCGGTGTCGCATCGCCGGCGTGGCCGCCGACTTCTGCGCCAACGCCGGTGGGGACAATAAATACCGCATTAAAATTCTCACCTGCAGAGCGTGGATGCCGCGCAAAGGAAAAGATGGACGGCGCTTTTGGAAGATCGGCATCAACGAGACAGCCTACCTCGCAAAGATACTTGCCATCATCAATCCCGGCGATCACCACCCGGATCGGGATTTCATTTTCCTTCAGCTGAAAGGACAGCGCCTTTTCCAGATGCTCAATTAGCCCCTGATTACCGGGAACCAGCGGAACCGAAAACTGTTTCTCAAGCAGGTGCAATATCAGGACTCCCAACCTTGCCGGCATTCCGGGCAAATTCATTAAAATCATCCGCCCAGATTTTCTCCAGGCTGCCCGTCTCATCTCGGGTATAGATTGTTGGCAAGGCCACACCATTGAACCGATGCGCTTTTGACGCAGAGTAAGCACCCATATTCATAAAGGTAACCTGAGATCCAATGGTCAGTGGCGCATCAAAGGCATATTGCCCAAAACTATCGCCGGCGAGACAGGTGCAACCCGCTAGACTGTATGTGTGAACACCGTCATCAACATGACCAAGCACGTCAGGCTCAAACTGAAATTCCAGAACCTCGGGCATGTGATTGACGGAGGTATCAAGGACAGCGATCTGACAGTCTTCCCCCGGAAAAATATCGCGAACAGTCGCCACGACAGTGCCGCTGCGCCGGACTGCCGCCGCACCGGGCTCGATATAAACCTGCAGGTCAAATCCATCCCGAAACAAGGCGACGGTGTCAAAAAATGCCGCGCTTTGTTCAACGGACTGGAAGAGATAGCCGCCGCCAAGATTGATCCATGAAATCTCTTCCAGGGCCTCCGGAATAACGTCCTGGATGTGGCGGGCGGTCGCCAGCAGGCTCGCAAAATCGGTACTCTCGCAGTTACTGTGAAAATGAAGCCCGTCGATTCCTCGCAGTAACCCGCGATCCGCTGCGATCATTTCAGCTAACCGGCTGACCGGCACGCCGAGTTTGGAATTTGACCGGCACGGGTCATATCGAGGATCGTGAACAAATGACAGTTCGGGATTAAGGCGCAGGCCAGCGCTCGTGGAGGCTGACACATGCGGGCGCAAATCTTGCCATTGCGACAGTGAATTAAACGTCACGCTATTCAGCCGGTCACCAAACTCATCAAGGGCGGCATCATCAATCAAAGGTGACACAAGATGAAGCGAGCCATGGACGGAGCAAAGTTTATCGACCAACCGCAATTCAAACAGAGAGCTACAGGCAAACCCATCAACATGCTCTGCAACACGCGTCAATACTGGCGCGAGGGATGACGCTTTAGGTGAATACAGCAACCTGCAGCCAGCCTGATCCGCAATCTGTCGCAGCAGACACATATCTGCGGCCAGGATCTTTTCATTGATCACATAGGCCGGGGTATCGAGCTTTTCCACCGAAACGTTCCTCTCCTTAATCCAGAATCACAGTACTCCGCTACAGTAGCTCTCCGGTACACGGTGTCAAAGATGTAGATTGTGAAGTTACGAACTGTTCCCCCCACCCGTCCTATTCGCTAACATCACCGGCAGAACTTAGCAGCGAAAGATGCCATGGCTGACACGAGCATAAACCCGACACGCGAACCCTGTGTCCGGGGGCAAAAAGTCATCGACCCTGCCGAATGGACCGGGGCAGAGCTGAAACAGTCCAGCGACTGGATTCACCAGCTAACCGAGGCCGAGATTACCGATATCGATGAGGCCATTAAGGGCATCGCGGCGGCGGGTCTGGATATCATGGAGATATCCCGGGAAAATTTCCCGCTGCCGGTGTTTGGGTCGGCGCTTGGTCGTATTCGCAACCAGCTGCTCAACGGACTCGGTCTCATATTAATCCGGGGCTTTCCGATAGAACGTTACAACCGCACCCAATGCGCCATCGCTTATTTCGGAATCGGGTCCTATCTCGGACGGGCCGTCTCGCAGAATGCCAAGGGCCATGTCCTGGGCCATGTGAAATCTCTTACCGATGCTGACTATAACGACCCGGCAAATGCCGGAGTCCGCGGCTATCAGACCAATGTGAACCAGCGCTTCCACGCCGATTCCTGTGATGTGGTGGGGCTCATGTGTCTGCAGACGCCCCAATCCGGTGGTCTCAGCAGCGTCGTCAGCACGGTGGCCGTTCATAACAAGATGCTCGCACGACGCCCGGATCTGGCCGAGGTGCTGGCGGGTCCGATCTACTGGGATCGACGCGGCGAGGTGCCCGAGGGCAAGGACCCGTGGTATGTCCTGCCGGTATTCAATTACAAAGACGGATATTTCAGCTGCCGCTACGGCCGGCAATATATCGAGTCCACGCAGCGCTTCGAACAGGTGCCGCGGACAATCCCGGCCCAAACAGAAGCGCTGGACATGATGGACTCACTGCTCGCCGAGCTAAAGCTGGACATGCAGTTCCAGATCGGTGACATCCAGTTCCTTTTTAATCACGTCGTGTTGCATTCCCGCACCGCCTTCAAAGATTGGCCGGAGCCCGAGCGCAAACGGCATCTGTTGCGTCTTTGGCTTTCCATAGACGGTAAGCGGCCGATCCCCGACATACTGGCCGAACGCACCCAGGGCGGCATCGTCACCAAGCACACAAAACTGCATGCCCCGCTGGAGGCGGAATAGAAAGCATCGAGACGGTGAGTGGGCCAGCTCTACGGGATAGGTAATAGCGCCCTAGCTCAATGAAACATTCTGCTAATCTTCTCAGGTATCTACGGCAATCGCGCGCTTATGGCGAAAAACATCGGCAACCATGCCATTCTGAACCCCCCAGATCGCCGCCTGTGTCCGATTGTTCACGCGGATTTTTTTGAGAATCCCCTTTAAATGGACTTTCACGGTTCCTTCAGTAATGTCCCGCTGGATAGCAATTTCTTTGTTAGACAAGCCATTCACAAGGCAAGATAGAATTTCCGTCTCTCGTGGCGATAGCCCGCCATGACCGCTTGTTGCGCTGCCATTGGATGACGCCACAAATCTGTTATTCACCAGAAGAGAAGCAAGAACTGACGGAAATACCGTTTCACCCATCATAACCAGTCTGAGCGATTGTTTAAGCGAGTCGGTCGACATATTTTTCAGCAGATAGCCGTGGATGCCTGCATACAACGCACTGGCAAGGCGAGTAAGGGCGACCTTATCTGTCAGGATAACGATGCGTGATCCCGGCGATGTTTCGCGAATACGCGACGTCAACTCCGCAAGGGCGTCCTCGCTGTAACCATTCGGATCGAAAATGACCAAGTCGGGTTTTAATTCTGGAAGATGATTGAGCGCTTCTTCGAACGATGGGACATCCTCCACCACGACTAAACTAGAGTCACAAAATATCCGGCTTAGCCCCTCCCGAAACAACTCATTTGGATCTATATGGAGCACTGAATACGATTCTTTTATTTTTGTCATTCTTAAACCTTTCTCAAGCGCAGAGACATGTTTTTTTATTAGTTCTTATGAAAAACACGTGTCGATTATAGTTATTTATGGTTGACGTTTAGTACGCGTCGAATTGGATCAACTACGGAGAGTTGAATTAAACAACTAATTTTTACAGGCTTTAAACAAGCATAACAACTTTTACGCTATACACCTTCTTGTGCACGCACGAGCGCGCAGAAGAGATAGAAAGTAATTTTTTAGATATAGAGATATATTTCAAATAGAATAAAGTGAGGTACCTCTATTTATGAGTATGCAGTAAAAAAATTAAATTACAACAAATATTTAGTAGTTTAGGCTTGAGTTTCTTACAGCGTTCAAACCGCATACAACCGGTCCAATGCGTCTAGTCAAAGGTACTGTTGACCTTAAGCTTCTTCCAAAGATTTAGATCACATATGTAAAGATGAAAAGCACCGCCCACCGTGCAATTTTAATCATTATTCAATAAATATTTTATATAGGAAACTGCAATATTTCTTATCTGTATATAGCGCTGGTCTGTATATAGCGCTGGTTTTATTTTGTTTACTACATAGGGTAAAATCGGTCTTGAATGAATAAAAAATATTTATAATTTTGATAGCTTTATATCATTTTTGAACCTATCAGGGTGATTTTATAAATGGATATTATTTTCGAAATTTCACACAAAATTGCTTCTTCATCAGGTAGTCAGAGAAATGCCGCGCTCTGAATTCAGAAACCCGTCATCGCAAAAATATTTCACGACTTGGGTTAGCAATACTCTCCCCAGAGTATGAGTTAGGTCAAACGCATAAGAGGTAGCGAGAGCGCAAAAGAGTTAGATCCTGACTTTCCCTTCGCGAATGCCCATATTTAAACTAGAATGCTTTTTGTAAAGATCTCATTTGACAGGAGACGTGAATGACCGCCACATCAAGCTACAAATTTGGGATCACACTGGGGCTTACATTGGGTGTGGTCGTCATGACAGTCACCCCTGCGTTAGCGCAGAGTAACCTGCCCTACCGACCTGGCGGAGGAGTCGGTTTAAGCAATGCTGCCCGTCAAGCGATCACCAACAACCAGGTTTTCGGAACCACGCCGCGGGCGCTCATTCGCAGCGGCCCCGACGGATTGCTGTTCGGTATCCAAAGGGAAGGCCGTACGGCATTACTCCAATCCCCAGAAGGCGGCACGTTCCTGCCTGGGGCGCGGCCTAATCGATCATATCCAACAGGTCTCGGCACCGGGCTTGGCTGGAACGGTTTGTCCTTCGGTGGCGTCGGCTCGTCTTATGGGTTTTCCGTCGGTTCCGCTGGCTTGGGTACCTCGAGTCTCAGCTTGGTAAGCTGGATTAACCAGTTGCCGCCGGGCAATAGTGGCGGACGGGATGGAAGCACTGTATTCGTCAGCACCTCAACAACACCGATCGAGGCCTGGATCCAGCAACTCAATTTAATCTAATGAGGTAATTGTTCTGTGTCCTAAATTGCCCCGAGATCTTTGAGATATCAACGACAAAAACTTCGGGACGGGTCAGCGGCGAGACGACCTGCTTTCGACTAGAGGTTTAGGCGTCACGCCAGTTTCTTTCGACATACTCCAGGTCCAGCCTGGTGCGCGCGATGGAGGGGCGAGGACGACGGAGGATGTTGCGTCGGCATTCCGATGACAGACCCGTAATCGCAGCGGAACCTTACTTCCCGGAAGGCATGTTGGCCGGACGGAGCACCCAACCTTCGGTGCCGGCTTGGCCAACCGAGGTAGCTTGGCCTTACACACTTCCAGAACCTGTCGCTGTTCTGCCTGGGCCAGTGCTTCGCTAATAGCAGAGTTTTCGGGGTGCCGGTTCTGGGTCGACAAAGCATTGCGTGAAAGAAGAGCGCCTACTGATCCACCGCCATCATTTAAAACATCCAATGCGGCACCGGCCAACGACGCCATGGGCACACACCCTGGAGTCAAGAGGATACAGATTACGATGACAAAGGGACTAGATCCCGCGCGCGCAAACCATTGACAGGAACAGTCCAGACACGCCATCAAAGTTTGCGTCGACTAGCATTATTAGCTGTCTTTGCATTCAATTGCCGACGGCGCGCCCACTCCATCGCTGCCTTGCCCGCTTTCACGACTTGATTTTTTGAAAGCCTCCCAGACAGAGCTAAAGCGGCCGCATTGGCCTTTTTTCTCAGGTTAGGTGAATTTCCTTTTGACGCCAGAATAAGCCATTTCAGCGAAGCGGCGGGATCCGTTTTACCGACATCCGGTCGGAGTAGAAGTATGGCAAGATTGAATTGCGCCTGAGCGTTTCCCTGTTGTGCTGCTTTGGCATACCAGTTTCGCGCCGCAGTAGGGTTCTTGGCCGTGCCAATCCCTGATTCAAGGAGAACACCGAGATTGAACTGGCCCCCCGAAAAACCACTGGCTGCCGCTTGACGTATTAATTTCGCGCCGCGGCGCTGGTCTACCTTCACCCCATTACCGCGAATATACAAGATGCCGAGATTAACCTTCGCCGCCGGTAATCCAGATTCTGCGGCCTTTTTAAAAAGACGGACGGCGCCGGCCTCATCACGCGTCACGCCCTTTAGCAATAATTTTGCCAGCGCGTTTTGTGCCTTGGGAGATCCACGCTTCGCAGCAATGCGGTAGAACACCGCAGCCTTAGCCAAATCACGCGGAACAATCGCGCCCCGCACATAAAGTGTCCCGAGAACAAAATTGGCGCCTATATTCTTTTGAGCAGCGGCCTTTTCCAGCAAGGCAATCGCGTTCTGACGACCTTGATCACCAAGTTTTCCGGAGAGCCCCATGACGCCGAGCCGAAACTGGGCTCTCGCGTTGCCCTTTTCAGCAGCGGCGGAGAGGGCGGCCACAATCCGGGGGGAGAAGTGGCCGCCCATATCGGCTGCCAGGACAGTTGGGGTATCTGCCAGCAGCCAAAACATGATCGTAATGACAAACAATGTTATCTTTGATCGGCAAGCCATTAGCCCCATACCTTAATCTCCGTCGCTATCAGCCAAGCTAGTTTGTCGATTCTGTTGTCTGTGTGTTTGTCGTGGCCTCCACCGATTGAGCAGAGGATGAATCCGTCGACGTATCTGTCGATTCAACGGTTGCATCCGCACCTATAACCGAATTATCGATCGTTGCGTTCGTGTCCGCCTGAGAACCCTGATCGCCTGTGCTCTCCTGGTCAGTAGACTGGCCGACAGTGCCTGTGGACCCATCGGACAGAACCTGGGTTACCGTGTTCATATTGCCAATCGATGTCGAATTTGAGGAATAGTTAGTGCTATAGGTTGTTATAAACTGGTTCAGGGCACCCAGCCCGCCGGCAGAATCACCTGCGGCGGCGCCACTCTGTAATGCCAAAATCTGTCTTTGTTGCAACTGCATCTGCGCAGCCATGCTGGCGTTGCGCGGGGGGAAATTATAACCGTTCCGTCCACCAATTTGTTGAGCCACAACGGGCTGTGCGCTAACGAAGAAGGCAAGAGAAGCAATAAACAGGGTCGCTTTTGAAATAGACATTGTTATCTCCATTCTAATTGGAGGCTGCAGAGAGGAAGGGACGGCCTGACGCCCCTTCCTCGTTCATCGCGGCGTTATTGCGGAGCCACTACTATTGGTGCCGTCATAACCGTGATGGACTTGTTGTTGCCCACAGCAGTGGCAACGGAGTTCACGATCGGACCGCTAAGTAAGCCGAGGTTTGTGTAGTTGTTCAGCGACACAGAACTGACCGACGAACTTGCATTTATGTCCGCATAGGCAAACTGAACGATATCTGCGATTAGCACAGAATCTCCAGGGGTCTTCGGCTCGATGGAAACACTGAGATTATTCGCAACGGCAGTTGCAGCACTATCAACCGACGCGTTGAGGATATCAGAAACCGTAGAGGTCGCCTCGATCTGCGCTGGCGCCAGGTCACCGTTCAAGGCGAGGACACCGAGAACGCCAGCCGCCGTCAGGTTAGAATTTTCGGTTAGGGCACCACCTTCGAAATCAACCTGCGAGTTTGGACCATTACCACTATTACTAGGCTCAACCACATCGAACGCAAACTGCCCTTCATGTAGCTCAACCATCACGTCAGACGTGATGCTGGTGTTGTTGGCAACAGCCGTTGCTGCACTGATTACCGCAGGCAGCTCTGTCAGAGAATCGAGCGCAGGAGCAACGCCAATTTCGCCGGGA
>CALIBP010000246.1 GCA_938048165.1 uncultured Alphaproteobacteria bacterium
GCATGCTCGTCATAATGCTTCAGCATATCTGAAAAACCTGCGATTCCCCGTGCGGCAAGCGTGTTCACCGGGCCGGCGCTGATGCAGTTGACGCGAATCTTTTGCTCACCGAGATCGGCAGCAAGATAGCGTGTGCTCGCCTCAAGCGCCGCCTTGGCCACGCCCATGACATTGTAATGTTTGATCACTTTTTCCGCACCATAATAGCTCATACCGATGATGCTGCCTCCATCAGTCATCAATGGGGCTGCGCGCTTGGCCAAGGCCACCAGCGAGTAGGCGCTGATATCGTGCGCCGTGGAAAACGCCTCACGTGTTGTGTCGACAAAACGGCCCTCAAGCGCCTCGCGCGGCGCAAATGCCACCGAATGCAGCAACATGTCGAGTTTGCCGTTGAAGTGCGCTCCGACTTCCCCGAAAACGCGGTCAATATCCTCATCACTACTCACGTCGCATTCAGTGATTAGCGTGTCTCCACCAAAATCAGCCACCAGTTTTTCAACCTTTCCCTTCAACCTTTCCCCCTGATAGGTGAACGCCAGCCTGGCCCCGGCCTCATGCCACGCCTGTGCGATCCCCCATGCAATTGAATTCTTGTTGGCTACCCCAAAGACAACACCGGTTTTTCCCTCGAGTGGTTTACTCATCTGCCGGTCACCAGTATTGAAAAACCGCTCACTTGGCAAGCGGGAAGAAAAGACCTTGCAGATTCAACCAAGCGGGCGTCACATCCTCCTTGTTAGACAATCGCTTTAATCATGATGAAAACAAAAAATCTCTCCAACATCATCCTGACTTCTTTGCTCGTTGCGCTTGGCCAAGCGGGATTCAGCCAAACCAAGCTGCTGGACGTATTGCAGGATGAAAACGCCCGGGGCGCGGATTTTTGGATCTACAACAACATCGACGCCGCGCGTGCCGAGGCCAAGCGCACGAACAAACCGTTGTTCATCACTTTTCGCTGTGTCCCCTGCTTGGCCTGCAAGGGGTTCGATGCCGAGGTCGCAAAAAACAATCAACAAATCATCCGCTTGGCACAGAAAAAATTTATCGCAGTCCGACAGGTCGAAATGAAGGGCGTGAATCTTTCGCAGTTTCAATTCGACTACGACCTAAATTGGGCCGCAATGTTCATCAACGCCGATGGCACTGTGTACGCCCGTTATGGAACCCAATCCGCAGCCGGGGCGGATGCCTACAACTCCATTGCGTCCCTAGAGAAAACAATGCGACGCGTGCTCGCGCTTCACAAAGATTATCCGAATAACAAAAACGGGCTTGCAGGAAAACGAGGCAAACCCAAACCGTACAAGACCGCACTGGATATGCCTGGCATGAAACATCGCGCCAAACTCTCCGGCAACACCGCCCGGAACAATTGCGTTCACTGCCACAACATACACGACGCCGAACACGAACAGTTGTATGCAGAGAGAAAATTTAGCCACGATGTTCTTTGGAGATATCCGTTACCGGAAAACATCGGCCTCACGATTGATCCGGATGACGGACTCGCCATCGTCGGCATAAAGCCCGGTTCAATCGCAGCCAAATCAGGACTTCGCGCCGACGATACGTTAACTCGCGCGAACGGCCAATTACTCACATCAATCGCCGACCTGCAATGGGTGCTCCACAATCTTCCAAACACAGATACCGAAGTTACCCTCCTGGCAAAACGCGACAATCAATCGATCGAAAAAAAGATCGCGATCAACGCCGGTTGGAAAAAAACGGACATTTCATGGCGCGGTTCGCTTTGGTCGCTCAAGCCTGTACTGGCCACTTGGTGCGCCCAAATGAAAAAAGAGGATGTAAAAAACTTGCGCCTCGGCGAAGGGGTCAATGCACTTGAAGTGCGGTGGATTAACACAGGGAGAGCCGAAGGGAGAGCGGCAAAACGGGCTGGGCTCAAAAAAGGCGACATCATCATCGGGATGGAAAACAAACCGCTCCGCCTGACTTCCCAGCAGTTCAACATGCACGTAAAACTCAACTATGAGGTCGGCGACAAACTCCCGCTGACGTTGCTGCGAAACGGCAAACGCATTCAGTTCGACTGGCCGCTGACCGATAGCGACTGAAGAAGGCAGAGGGCTGACTCTCCGAGCCGGCCTTGGTCATGATTTGTATTTAGGACGGCTGGGACCTCGCGTCAGGCCAACGCAGCCTTGAGGGCTTCGGCGGCGCGTTGGTTTTCATCGGCGGTGCCGATGGAGAGGCGTATCCATTCCGGGAGACCGTAGCCGCCCATTGGGCGCGTGATGACTCCCTGTTTTTGTAATGCTTCGAAGATGCCCTGACCGTCACCGACTCGAATCAGAACGAAGTTGGCCGCGGACGGGACGAACTCGTACCCGTTCGCTTCGCAGAATGACTCGAAGTACTGCAGTCCCGCAGCATTGACCTTCCGTGTTTCCAGAAGATGGTCGTCATCGTCGAGTGCCGCCATCGCCCCGGCCTGGGCTATGGAGTTCGTGTTGAACGGCTGCCGTACTTTTTCGAGTGCTGAAATAAAATCAGGATGGCCAATTCCGTATCCGATTCGCAACCCAGCCAATCCGTAGATTTTGGAGAAGGTGCGCATTACCAGCAAATTCGGCCTATCGCCGGAACGCACCAATGGTAGTAGATCGACCGGTTCGTCAAGGAACTCATAGTAGGCCTCGTCCATCACCAGCAACACATCGTCCGGTACGTTTTCAACGAGCGCTCGAACGTCGTCCGGCTTGGCCAAGGTCCCGGTGGGGTTATTCGGATTGGCCACCCAAACGATTCGCGTTTCCGGCGTGATCGCATCGAGCATCGCCGGAAGGTCATGGCCATATTCGACAGCCGGCACGGCGTTGACTTTTGCCCCCATCATCATCGCGACAAGCGGATAGATGGCGAAGCAATATTGCGACACGACAATCTCGTCGCCGGTGCCAAGCAGTGCGTGGGAAATAAACTCGATAATCTCGTTGGAGCCGTTGCCTAGGATGAGATTTTCCGGTTCCACGCCCAACTTGGCCGCCAGTTTGTTTTTCAGGTAATACGCGTTGCCATCCGGATAAAGATGGCTTTGCGTCACGGCAGATTGCATGGCCTCGATCGCCTTCGGGCTGGGGCCAAGCGGGTTTTCGTTAGAGGCAACCTTGATGACCTCAGCCGGCACAAGGCCAAGTTCTCGGGCCACTTCCTCAATCGGCCGCCCCGGTTGATACACCGGAAGATTGTGAAGGGACGGGTTTAGTTTGTCGGAAAACGACATGGAAGAATCAAACCAAGCGCTTGGCCAAGCGACCGTTCAATCGAGGGATTTTACAAATGCCTCGTAACGGCGAACACATTTTTTCTGCGACTTTTTAATCTGCGCCTCGGACTGCTTGGGGGCATTGGCCGGGGCATCAACCTCCTCGATGGCAAATCGGAAATTCAAGTTGAAGGGCTCCCCCTTTTTAATCGACTTGGGCAGAAAGTAACCGAAACGGCCATAATCACGCCACGAGAGTTCCTTCACTCCGTTCTTTGGGGAGTTCATCTCCTGAGCGGTGTACCAGCGTTTGCCGATCGGAAAAAGTAACCTCACCCACTGGTGGTTGTCATGGATGACTCGCCCGCCACCCTTGGCCTCGCTTGGCTCCCACAGATAGCTGGTTTCCTTGTTGCGTTTAGCTACCTCGGTGTGGGCGCGAAAGTGAACACCGGCGTGTTGCAAATCACCTCCGAGGCTGACATCTCGTTCAGCTTTCAATTCAAAGCTGGAATCGATTTGGGTGTGCTTCCCGCCGGGTCGCGAGACGCGAAACGTACGACGCTCCGTGATGATCACGTCACTACCGGAGGCATCCTTTTTTGTCGCCCGCCATTTGATGTGGGCGACGATGGAACCGGAATTCTTGGTTGTCGAATTTTCAAACTTCACGATGTCGTAGCGACCCTGCCCCGGACCGCCCCGGTGCCACATGTCGTAGTTGCCAAGATCGGAGGAAACCTGATTCCAGCCGATGAAGATGCCGCGGTGATGATTGAAGAGGCCGGCGCCCTTCCCCTCTTTGTCGAGGCCCGGGTTGGTGACGAGTTCGCCATCCGTGCCGAACACGTGCAGGTATGGCTTGATTTGGCCCTCACCGTGAACGAGGCGTGCCACCGGTTTACCGTCTTGCAGCACGTCGACCGCACTGCCCGGGCCAAGCGGGTTCGTTTTCTCGACGACTTTCCAGTCGGCCTTGGCCAAGGGGGCAATTGCCAAAAAGGCCAACGCCACTGCCAATGGAGTCAAAGTTTTTAGTTTCATTTCTCGAATCAAAATCAGGGCGCGGACTATGGGAATCATCCTCCGCTTGGCCAAGCGCAAAAGTATCTGTAGCCAACTGTATCGGTTATTCTTCGGGCAGCGCTTCCGGCTCTTTTTGAATCTCCGGACCGGTTGTTCCCTGCAGTTTTTTGATGGCTTGTGACGCAGATTCCACCTCGGCCTTGTTTCCGAGAATCTTGAAATCCAAGTCGAACGACCGAGTCTTACCGGGAGCCAACTTCGGCACACGACCAAACTTGCGCTCATAGTTTCGATTGTGTGGAAAACCGGTGCCCGGCTCAACACCGGTGACGTAACCGGTGGTTTCCGCCGCCGTGTTTTTCCACTGCGTCAAATACGGCAACTGCTTGACCGGCCAAGACATCGTCACGCCACGATCGCCCTTGGGATTGACGAGTACCGCCGAGGCGTTGCCAGCCTTGTCGGCTTTTGGATAAATCTTGTAGACCTCCTCAGTAAAGCCCTTCGTGGGCGCAGGATAAACCTCCTGCTTGTCGATCGCCTTGGCTGCGTTTTCATTGAACGGAACGATCTTGGTTGAGGCGGTCAACATTTTCGCGCTCTTGCCCAGCAGCGGACGGCCAAAATTCGCGTGGTAGATTATTTGAAACTCCTCGTCGAACGTGCCGTTGTTGGTCAACTCATCGCTGATCCGAAACTCATTAGACCCCGGCACGGTGCTGATCTCCGTCCAGATGCTGAGATTCGGTCCGTAGAACGACACCTCGTTGACACGACCACGGATGCGGATGCGGTGCGGCGCCTTTTTGTCCACGACCACAACCACTTCGGAGGCTGGGATGTTCCCAATTTTCCCGTGCAACGTCAGGTCCATCGTCGCCTCCGCGCCGACGTTGTTGATAAACTTGTCCTCCCCCGGGTGTCCCGCGAAAGAGAGCCCGCAACGCACCATCCACTCGTTGAATCCGTCCAGCCAACCAAGGCCGCCACGATCGTGAAGATTAACATAGCTCGGATGTACCACCTCCTTGACCGGCGAGTTCCAGCCAAGTCGCACATCCCCCATTGTCACGTCGAGGACGCTCATCCCGCGGGTCGGGATGACCCGGAACTGGAGCCTGCCGTTATCGACCTCGATCAGCCCCACCCCTTCCTGCTTGCCCCCGTGAAGCGTGCGCTTGTTGATCGACCACCGAGCCTTGCCCTTGTAGCCGGGGAACTCGCTGCTGGTCAGTTGCCAACTCTCCGTGTTGATGTCTCGCTTGGTACTAGTCAAAACCTGATAGTGCGGCGCCGCATGAACCGTTGCGGCTATCGTCATTAAACCAATCGTGATAAGTCGTTTCATGGTGCGGCACGGATGGTAGCGGCTGCCCCGGAATTGCCAAGCGTCAACTCTTTGGCGACACTCGTCAGGACGACATGCTTGTTCGCCTTGTTCTCGCCATCTTCCTCACCACCGCAACCCTGTTTTGCGTGTTCGGTCTTTTGACCACGCTCGAACCGATGTCTGCCGTTACGCAATGGACTTGGCGTGGAATTTACGGACTGATCCTCGTTGGCAACATTGCCGGGCTAATCCATCTCATTCGAGGCATGCTCCGACGCTGACCCAAGCGCTTGGCTAACGAGTACGACGTACTCCCCTTTTGGTTTCTTCTCCCGATAATACTCCAGCAACTGTGCCGCTGTACCACGCTGGATTTGCTCAAACTTCTTCGTCAATTCGCGGGCCAAGACCACCTCGCGGGCCGAGGCCAATTCAGCCAGTTCATCGAGCAGTTTGGTGATGCGATAGGGTGATTCGTATAGGGCCAAGGTGCCCGGCAAATCCAGCAGCTTGGCCAAGCGCTTGGCCCGCTGGCCACTTTTGACCGGTAGAAAACCGCAGAAATGAAACTCATCTGTCGACAGCCCACTGGGGGTCAATGCCGCGATCAGTGCGCACGCCCCGGGTACTGCCTCAACGCGAAAACCAGCAATCAGAACCGCATCCACCACCCGTTGACCGGGGTCACTGATCCCCGGACTGCCGGCATCGCTCACCAACGAAACTGTCCCGCCCTGCTCGAGCAACGTGATTATCTCCGCCGAGCGTTTGGCTTCGTTAAACTTGTGCGTGCTGATCTGCCGCTTGGCCAAGCCCAACCGCTTGAGCAGCATTCCGGTATGCCGCGTATCCTCGGCCGCCACGAGGTCGCAGTCACGCAGCGTCCGAATCGCCCGCAGCGTGATGTCCTCCATGTTGCCAATCGGAGTCGCCACCAAATACAACGTTCCTGGAGTCAACGGCGCCGGAGTCAATTCCGGAAGTGCGATGGCATACGACATCAGGCTGCCTCCTCCAATGAAATCGCCAATGGCGGCATTGGGCATCCGATCCCATCGCAGATTGCACGGAGCAACTCAGCCTCCTGTCGTTGCAAATGCCCGTCGGCCGCAACAGTGACCGCAGATGCCTCAACAATTATCCGCTTCAACGCGCCTTCCAACGTATCCAACCTCGCAAGCGCTTCGTCCAGTTCCGCCAAACTTGACGAAGCCGGATCCAGATACGTGATACCAACCTGCGACTTAAGCGCACCTGCCCCGGCAACGAAAGCGGCCTGAACGCTCTCCGTACCACTTCCCGCAACATTCGCCAGGGCAGATATTAGAACACTGCATTCGCGACCCAGTTTTTTGAGAGAATAAATGTGAATGACAGCCGGTTTTCTTTTGCCGAAATGCGGATCCAGATGCCTCACGATCAGTTTTGAGAGTGTATACTCAAACAAATCGATGGCCTGATCTGCCGCCACCAGTTTATCGATAACATGTTTGAACGAAATATATTGCACCTCAGACAACTGACGCAACGCTCCGATCGCAAGATCCACCACGGGAAGTTTGGCCCTGTCGTCTGCCGCAGAAAACTCCCCAATGAACCCCACAACCGCCTGCGCCATATGCTCCCCGAAATAATCCTGCACAACCCTGATTTGGGCGTTGCGCAAAGGGCCACCCCCCTGCTCTGTTAACAGCGCAAAAACCAAGGCACACGCATCGTACGGTTCGTGTACCGCGTTTCGAATGGATTCCGGTAGTGAACGTACAATCCGCGCGGCAAAATCCACATGCTCCGGCTTGGGCGCACCAATTAATTCTCCCACAGATTGAGCGGGTTGCTTTATTGTCTCACTTGTGGCAGCGATCGCCATCCCAATTATTTCCGGCACGCCAGATTGATCCAGAACGGGTGAAACCGGATCGACCAAAACAGAACTGGATGCCACTTGAACTCCACGCGGTCGACAAAGAAAAACTCCGTACCAGCCCATGAAATGACAATCGAATCGCTCAGTCACCGGATGCAATTGGAATGGCAAGTTGTCACGCTTAACCGGTTTCTTGACAACCTCGCGCTCCGTACTTTCAATTGCATCCAACGCATTGCGCATGGAGGAATCGGAAGCCATCACCAACAATACCACTTCCGAGGGAAAGACAAACTCATTGAGCGCCTGCCCTCTAAACCAGTCAACGGAACCCACATTGACGATCACATAGTCAAATGAATGTGTTGCGATCATGGATTGCACTTCTGTCAGGTCGCAGGCGAATTGTATGTTGAGATTTTCCACGTCGGTAAATCGTTCCAAAACAAGCTCTGAAAGAGCAGTATTACCCTCGATCCATAGCATGGATTTTCCGTTTAAATGCTCGTCACGACCTTTCTCCGCAGGATTCGGGTATTCAGGAAACTGAACACCGGAAAAATCCCCGTCGAAACTCGGAGTAATTAATTTGATCCTTTTGTAGACGGGTGGATGCGTATCACCGAGCGATCCCTCTTCATTCTCCAAGCCACTCCCAAAGAACATGTGGCTTAACTCATTTGCATGAGCCCCGTTCACGCGCGATCCATTGTCCCACGCGGCAATTTTTTTCAGGGCGCCGGAAAAGGCCTCCGGGTTTCTCGTGAATTGAACCGCCGATGCGTCGGCAAGGTATTCCCGTTCGCGGGAAACCGCACATTTAACAAGATTCGCCATCATGGTTCCAAAGGCGCCAAACCCATAAATAATAAATCCAATGATTGCGAACGCAGATGCCGCACTTCCCCCCTCTTCGCTAGACATGTATTTGGATTTGTCCGAGGTAGTTTCCACGATCGCCGCCCCAAAAACGGCAATGGCAACCAAACCGTAAACAAACACGACCAACCTCAAATTTAGTCGCATGTCATGGTTCAAGATATGGCTAAATTCATGTGCGATTACCCCCTGCAATTCATCTCGGGTTAGCAGGCGTACGCAGCCCTCGGTGACACCAATCGCGCAATCGTCCATGGTGTATCCTGCAGCAAAGGCATTGATCCCTCTTTGACGGTCGAAGATAAACACCTCCGGCATAGGCACACCGGACGCAATCGACATCTCCTCCACCACGTTGATCAGTTTTCGTTCATGAATGTCCTGACTCGCCGCATCAACCCTGCGACCGCCCATCATTTCAGCAACCGCAGTACCGCCTTCACGGAGTTGGAGATATTTGTATAGAGCCAGCAATAAAAGGACCGTAGCAGTACAAAATGTGATAACCAACGCACTCTTCAAGTTCAGAAAATAGTGCAGCACAAAACCGAACCACCCAATCCTCTCACCGTCTAGCCAGCCGTTGTCCATATAAGACCGCGTGACACCGAAGGTGACTGAAACAATCAGGTGGTTCGCGAAGGATATCACCACCATAACTAGGCAAAAAAGAAACACGAACTTTCGCGTGTTTCGTCTCGCCGAATGTTGGCGCTCAAAAAAATCCATGACGCTGGTTCAACCAGAAATCACGAACTGCTACATACTGTCAAAATCGATATTCAGGGATTTCTTTTGGTCAGCAGTAATTACCGCCTTTCCGACATCCCCCAGCCCCTCGACTTCGAAAAACACTCCTTCCTCAAACTTGAAAAATCCCGCGATCATGTTGTTGGGGAATTGTTGCAGCGCGTTATTGAAAGTCATGACTGAATCATTAAATGCCTGCCGGGCGAAAGTGACCTTGTTTTCAGTGGACGTCAGTTCCTCAGTCAACTGCATCATGTTCTCGTTCGCCTTCAAATCAGGATAGGATTCCGTCAACGCAAATAATCTTCCCATCACTCCCCCGAGGGAATTCTCAGCCGCAACCATGCTTTTCATCGCCTTGGAGTCGCCCGGATTTTGGCTCACTGCGATATTGGCATTGGCTGCCTGATTGCGCGCTTGAATCACCGCCTCAAGCGTCTCACGCTCGTGTTTCATGTACCCTTTCGCAATCTTCACCAAATTGGGAATAAGATCATATTTACGGGTTAGTTGAATGCCAATTTGGGAGTAGTTGTTATCCTTGGCGTTCCGGGTACGCACAAGTTTGTTGTAGACGGCCATCATCCATAGCCCGATCAGCAGCACGAACCCAACCAGTATAAAAATCGCAATTATTAACGGTTCCATTTCAAAGCCTTTTGAAGTTCAAGGTCGGGATACTGGGCAAACAACCCGCCTAAGTCAATTACGTTCTGGAACTTTGATAATATCCAATCTCACCCGGTTCATCGCAACCAGGGTTGAAACTGCAATGAAAATAAATCGGCATTTTTCAACTCGATGTGGAGTTGAACTGGCTGTTCACTTTTCCGTAACCGGCTTAAATCGGCATTGGTTTTGCCCACGATGTTTCCGCTTACACTTTTCCACATGACAGTTTGATCGAGTTGATCTCCTGTCAACTCCCGGCACTCCGCCAACGAGAATCCCGGAATCGGCGTGCCATCGGTTTTGTAAATCCCAACTCGCACCCGTCCTCCAGCGTTCGCTCGATAGTTTAGAGTGAGGCGATCCGCTAAGCGGCCAAGTTGAATTTTTCTGGTGATGAGCGTCCCACCTTTTTCCCCTCCACGAATGGAAACGAAACCATCCTTGCGGTATTCAAAACGGCGCAATCGACTGTCCGGCCCGGTATAATAGGCTTCCGTTGCATACACCGACAGATGGTTTTGCCGACCCGGTATTTCCACCAAACCCCACGCCATATAGTTGCTCCGGTTTCCGTCGCGATCTTTTGGTGCACTCTCCGGCACGATCGGCTCCAGCCATCGATGAAAATTCGCCCCGTCACGGCTGACCATCAGGGTCGGCTCCACGCGTTGACCGTCATTGGGCAGGTAGCGCGTCGGAAAACCAAGGTACAAATGAGGTGCCCGAGCATACGGCAGTATTGCGTTGGTATAGAGATGCTGATTGGGGATGCCCTCCTGATATCTCAGCAACTCCGGCTTGGACCATTGAACAAAATCATCAGACGTGGCCGTCATGATTGCCCGGATACCGTTCACGAATATCCGGTGATACTCCCGATACTTCCCGATGCGGGCATCCCAAAACGCCAGGTTTTGTGAATCGAATTCGCCCTGCGTAATGACCGGCTTTCTCTGCGTCATCTTCCAGCGAATCCCATCTGGTGACTCATAAATATACAGCCCCGTTTTTCCAAGCGGCCAACCACGGGAGACTCCCCTGTAACGGGCCTCGGGTCGTGCGTTTGGGCTTTCGTCCCTGAACGCCACGAAGCAATGCGTCCCCAAGCCATCGAGCACGATATTGTTATCCTTCGAGCCATCGAACTCGAACAAGCCCAAGTTTGGCTTCACCCAATTCACCCCGTCACGGCTCTCTGCGTAACAAGTGACTTCTCGGTGTGTGGCCTTTTTTTTGGCGGTATCCCAATGCGACCCTCGGTAGTACATCCGAAACAGATCGCCATCGCGAAAAATCGTGTAATAGGCACATGTGTTCCCCTCCCACGGCGCATCAGTGGTCAGCACCACTTCCTTCGGTTCTGGCAATTGCAACTGTTGACGCACATCACCGGTCATTTTTTCGATCATATGACCATCGATGAACAACTCGCGCTGAGTCCCATTAGGGCCGAGTGACAAGGGGTTCGCCGTCGCCGCGACCAACGCTCCCATCAGGGATGCGACAACCGCCATCAGACTATGGAGTGGACATGTTTTCATCCTGTTAAATTAAAGTACGCAGGTAGTCTGCTGTTCGTGAGGCGGATTCCTCTGGCGTCTCGCCGGGTTGGGCCGACTGATGCACGGTCACCGTCCCGTCGTACCCGATCGATTTTAAGCCATCAAATACACGGCCGTAATCAACACCGCCAGGGTCATGCACTGAGATCAAATCAAACGACACATCCCCTGCGCACCAGGTTGGTAGCGTGACCGCGCCATCCGGTTTCAGCGCTTGGTTTTGGAGATAGACATTGAATATCCATTTGGCCAGGCGCTTGATCGTTTCCCCTCCGTAATCCTGCCGACAAATCTCCAAATTGGCCGGCTCGTAAACCAAGCCAAAGTTAGGCCGGTCGATCGCGCGTAGCGTTTGTTCGATGCTCTCCACCGTCTCAAAAAGACTCAGCGTATGACACTGGTGCACCAACTGCACATCCTGTTCAGCAGCCTCATCCGCAGCGCGCTTGGCATACTCGATATCCGACTCATGCTTCAATGCCACCCGGATACGCGGAGCGCCCAGGCGCTTGGCCAAGCGGAGGTACGGTGTAATGTTTCGCAACGCATTCGGCCCGTTTTCGTTGTTATACACCGTGTCAAAGTCACCGGTGATCATGCTCACGGCCAAGCCGCTATCCGCCAGACATTCCACCGCCCTCTCAACCTCTTCCGGCGCCGAGTGCACCCCCACCTGTGACGCCCTCATGCACAGCGCCCCGTAACCACAGCGCTTGGCCAAGTCGGCCAATTCATCGAGCGGCATGGAGGCTTTTTCCTTGGACAAAAACTCCTCGGCAATGCGGACAGAAAGTGAAAGTTGCATGGTATCGAATCGCTTGGACAAGCTATCGCGACTGACTTTTTCTGGCAACAACCGTTGCAAATTATAGTTGAAACATTCGTTTGTTCAATGCATGATTCGGCAGCCGCAAGGCAAAAGGAAGTTTATCATGGCAAACGCATTCAGAAGTGGAAACCCGGCTCTCGGGCCGGAAACGTTCAGCATTTCCTCACAGGGGATGAACACAATGACGCTCGAAGGAGCTGTCAACAAAACCGCGATCGGCCTATTCCTCGTCATGACCACGGCACTTTACACGTGGCATTCCCCTTCCCAGCCGTTGATGATTGGAGGGGCTATTGGCGGACTCATCATGGCCATCGCCACGATCTTCAAAAAAGAATGGGCGCCGTTCACGGTTCCCCTGTACGCCCTGCTCGAAGGCCTGTTTCTCGGTGGCATCTCTCGTTATTTCAACAACGCCTACCCTGGGATCGCGGCGCAAGCGATTATTCTGACGCTTGGCATTTTGGGGGCACTACTCGTCGCCTACAAAAGCGGGCTCATCAAACCGACTGAAAATTTCAAACTCGGCATCGCGGCGGCCACCGGTGGTATTTTCCTCGTCTACATAGTCAATTTTATCATGAGCTTATTCGGTTCCGGCATACCGATGATTCACGAGAGCGGCATGATCGGAATCGGTTTCAGTGTATTCGTGGTGATCATCGCCTCACTAAATCTCGTGCTCGACTTTGACTTCATTGAGGAAGGTGTCGAACGCGGCGCCCCGAAGTACATGGAATGGTACGGCGCATTCGGCCTGCTGGTCACACTGATCTGGCTGTACCTTGAAATTCTCCGCCTGCTCGCCAAGCTTCAAAGCCGGGATTGAGCGAACGGTATTCCATGAAAAAAGGCCAAGCGAGATGCTTGGCCTTTTTTATTACCCTTGAAGCGCGCCCGTAGCCGCACTGCAAGGTGTTAAAGCTTTTTCAGTTTAAGATTTTTAAACCAAACCGGATGACCATGGTATTGCAGCCCGATGCTACCGGTTCGGGGCAAATCCTTCAGCGCGGTGCGAAATTTGTTTCGGGAACCATCCGGATTTTTGCGGGGTGTCGTCCATTTATCCAAATCGGCGTCAACCACCTGTTTGCCGTTTAGCACCACCTTCACCGAGGCGCCATTCACGGTCAACTTTATGTGATTCCATTCGCCGACTGGCTTGGTCGGGTTGGAGCTTGGCGGTAGTGCGTCGTACAATGCGCCGCAGTCATGTTTGCCCACCTTGGCTTTGCCGTGTGAATCGAGAATCTGAATTTCAAAACCTCCCTGCACCGGGTTACTCGGATCGGTCCGGAAAAAGACGCCGCTGTTGCAGCGCTTGGACATTTTGAAATCCAGTTCCAATTCAAAGTTGTCGTATTTGCCCTTGGCCCAGATATAGCCCCCCGGCTTGGCGCTAGGGCCAAGGATCCCGTCTTTGGCTTCCCAGCCACCGGCTTTGTTCTGCGTCCAGTTATTGAGGTCCTTGCCGTTGAACAATGAGATCGTCTTCCCATCGGCCGCTTGGCCGGAAGTCAACACGGTGGCCAACAGGCCAGCCGCCAACGAAAGTAAGTGTCGTTTTTTCATGTGTGTAATGCGGGGAAAGTGAAACCTGTCCTTGGCAAAAATGCAACCCGCTTGGCCAAGCGCTTGGTTTATCTCGCTGATATTTCCAGCATGCGCTCGATAGGCAACCGGGCGCGCTCGATGATCTCCGGAGAGAGCGTTACCTCGGGAGTCCGCTTGGCCATGCAGTCGTGCAGTTTTTCGAGCGTGTTCATTTTCATGAAATGACACTCGTTGCACGCGCACTTTTCAGTCGGTGCCGGGATGAACTGTTTATCCGGACATTCCTTCTGCAACCGGTGCAGCATACCGACCTCGGTGGCAATGATGATCGCGTCGGACTCGACGGCCTGACAATAGTGAACCATCTTTTCCGTTGAACATACTTCATCCGCCAAGATTCGCACAGCCTTGGTACACTCCGGGTGAGCCACAAGCGGCGCAATAGGATACTCTCGTCGAATGCGACTGATGCTGTCGTGTGTCCACTCAACGTGCACGTAACAGTTCCCCTGCCAATAAGTCATCGGGCGACCGGTTTGTTCAGTGACCCATGAGCCAAGGTTTTCATCCGGCACAAACAAAAGGTCCCGATCCGGCGGTGCGGCCTCGACAATTTTCTTGGCGTTGCCGCTGGTGCAAATCACGTCGCTGAGTGCCTTCACCTCCGCGCTGCAGTTGACATAGGCGATGGTGTAAAAATTGGGATTGGTTTCCTGCAATTCACGAAGTTTATCCGGCGGGCAACTTTCCTCAAGGGAGCACCCGGCATCGCGATCCGGAAGTAACACCGTTTTCTGCGGGGAAAGAATTTTTGCCGTTTCCGCCATGAAGTGCACCCCGCAAAACACAATGACATCCGCATCTGTATCCGCCGCCTGCCGGGAAAGGCCAAGCGAGTCCCCGACATAATCCGCCAGGTCCTGAATCTCCGGCACTTGATAATTGTGAGCCAAAATGACCGCATTTAACTCCTCCTTCAGGCGCAGAATTTCGCGCGAAAGGCGATCCAACTGATCCGGCGGAGTACGGCGTTCTACACGAAAACCGGCGGGGGCGATGGGGGGAATTTCAGTCGTATCAATCACGGCCGAAATGATACTCCACGGGCAGTGGCGGGTCAACCGGCGGCTCAGCGCTTGGCCAAGCGCATGAAAAACTGGCCAAGCCGATTCGGCGCGTGTTACTTTCCGCCCATGCCAATTGACCAAGTACTGCTCGAGGCAGAGGATAAAATGGCCAAGTCCGAGGCCGCCATGCTGCATGAATTTGAAGGCGTCCGCACCGGCAAGGCCAACCCCGCGCTGGTCGAGAACATCATGGTGGATGCCTACGGTTCCTCCATGCGCCTGCGAGACATGGCCGGCATCACCGCTCCGGAGACCCGCATGATCCTAATTCAACCCTGGGACGCGGGAACAGTTGAATCCATCAGTAAAGGCATTCAGGCGGCGAACCTTGGCCTCAACCCTGCCATCGACGGGAAAGTCATCCGCATCGTGCTTCCGGAACTCAGTCAGGAACGCCGCGAGGAACTCGTCAAAGTGGCCAAGAAAATCACCGAGGATGGGCGCGTCGCCGTGCGGCACGTTCGGCGTGATGCGCTGGATGGATTAAAGGAAGCCGGAAAAGAAGCCGGCGTCTCTGAGGACGAAGTCAAGTCAGCCGAAAAACAGGTTCAAAAACTAACCGACGACTTCATTAAAAAACTCGACGACCATCTGGCTGACAAGGAGAAGGAAATCCTGACGGTCTAACGCCGCCTATTTTTCCTCCTCAAATTTCAGTATCCCCGAAAAATACGGGAGCACTTTCTGCTCCAAACGTAGGTTGCGTTTTTCTCCATGGCGGGCGTCGTACTCGTCGTATTGGTGAGGTATTTTCGCCTCTTTTAGTTTTTTCGCCAACGCTCTGTTGGCTCCAATCAAAAAGTCAACCCGCCCGCAATCAAACCGGAACCCGTTCAGGCTCAACAACGCCTCCTTGTGGGTATCAACCATCCTGACGGGATCGAACTTCAACCATCGTTCCTGAACCTCGGGGTTCGGCTTTAATTGCCCCTCTTCCAACCTATACTGAAAATCGACGAAGAACGGTTTGCTGTTTGGGTTTGGAGAAAATGCCGCGGATAATCCAAGCAACCTAATCGACCGTGAGTCAGCTTTATCCAAGCTCTTTAACGACAACACACTCTTCCACTGCTTGGCATCCTCCTCTGTTAGCGGAAAATTCTCAAAATTCATTATTCCACCACTCATCGCGTAGATTGCCCCAAAAACATCCGGATATTTCATCCCTAAAATCAACGTCCCTCTCCCGCCCATCGAATATCCGGCCAATGCCCGACTGTCCCTGCTTTTGATCGTTCGGTATTTTCCGTCGATGAACGAAACCAAATCCCTCGCGATATGATCAGCCCAATTTCCCGATACGGGCGAGTTCACATAATGACTCCCCCTGTACTTGTTTCGGCCATTCGGCATCACAACAATCATCTCTTTAACTCCACCGTTTTCTATCGATGAATCCATGATTGTTTTGATCCCTCGCTGGTTATACCTGCCGGATGGTTTATTTACGTCCACTGCCCAGCGAACCGCTGGATTGGAATCCGGCTTGG
>CALIBP010000247.1 GCA_938048165.1 uncultured Alphaproteobacteria bacterium
CATGTGTGTTGCCAAACTTTGCCATGCAGGAACCCTCCGCATAGGGGCTGAAGC
Source organism: uncultured Alphaproteobacteria bacterium (assembly GCA_938048165.1). Lineage (GTDB taxonomy): Bacteria > Pseudomonadota > Alphaproteobacteria > MPNO01 > UBA2964 > UBA2964. The sequence continues at coordinate 55 of CALIBP010000247.1, forward strand.
CCGGCTCAAGGCTGATGGCGCGCAATTCATCAAAGGCACGGGCGGAAGGACGGCTACTCATCTTGGCGATACTCCTATTAGTACACACATGTGTGTTGTTACGGCGCAAGCTATCCCGCAGCGTAGCCGTCGTCCACCATGAGATAGTCTTATCCAGCTTATTGACGCTGAAAATCAGCATCACTACATTCATCTAACATTGGGAATTGGCCAGAAGCGGCCCAAATATGGCCCAGATATTACGATGAAACCCGCGCCCCGCAGCATAATCAGCGAACTTAACGAACGTTCGCGGACTGTATTTTCAGAAATCGTTTCGTCCTATTTGGATGATGGCGAAGCTGTCGGATCGCGCACGCTTTCCCGGCGGTTGATAGATCCGCTATCCCCTGCCAGCGTCCGAAATGTCATGGCTGACCTGGAAGAGCTGGGACTTCTCTATTCAGAACACGCTTCGGCTGGCCGCTTGCCAACCGACCTTGGGTTACGCCTGTTTGTCGATGGCCTGATGGAAATCGGCAGCCTGAGTGAAGAAGAGCGCATGGCGATCGAAAGCCAATGCACGTCGGCAGGCAAGACCGTCAACGAAGTTTTGGAAGAAGCGTCAGGCGCGTTGTCGGGCCTGTCGCGCTGTGCAGGGCTGGTCGTTGCCCCCAAAAGTGACCGCGCTCTTAAACATATTGAATTTGTCAGCCTCGGCGATGGCCGGGCGCTTGTCGTGATGGTTGCCGAAGACGGGTTTGTTGAAAACCGGGTTATCGACATGCCTATTGGGACGCCGCCCTCCGCATTGGTTCAGGCGGCGAATTATCTGAATGCCCGTCTCGCAGGCCGAACGCTGGAAGATGCTGGCCGGATGATCGCCCGGGAAATTTCAGAGCATCGGGCACAAATAGATGAATTGACCCGCGGTCTCGTTGAGGCCGGTATCGCGACGTGGGCCGGTGGCGACGATGCCGGTGCGCTTATCGTAAAGGGACATGCGCGACTTCTGGATGACGTCAACGCGGTCGCTGATCTTGAACGCGTGCGAGCACTGTTTGATGCTTTGGACACAAGAGACCTGATGGCGCGGCTGCTGGATCTCACGCAAACTGGTGATGGCGTTCAGATTTTTCTCGGTGCTGAAAATAATCTTTTTAATGTTGCGGGTTGCGCAATGATCGCCGCGCCGTTTACAGGAACACGCGGTGAGATTGTTGGCGCTGTCGGGGTGATCGGTCCGGCGCGCATAAACTATGCTCGTATAATTCCGATTGTTGATTACACGGCGCGGGTGGTTGGAAAACTGCTTGGCTCAAAATAGGACTGAATGGTGGATACGAAAGACGATACACAACAAAACGCCCCAGAGGAAAACGGTACGGAAAATGATCCGTTGACCGAGGCAATGTCTGAAACTGAAGAAGCTCCGGCGACAGAGGAGTCTGACGATGCTGGTCAGGACGAAGAGTCAACAGAGTCCCCCTGGGCAGAAGGTGGCCCCGAGGCAGAAATAGCGGATCTGAAGGACAAACTGCTACGCGCCCTCGCCGACAACGAAAACACCATTCGCCGCGCCAAGCGCGAGCGTGAAGACACCGCCAAATATGCGGCGGCTAATTTCGCACGCGATATGCTGACCGTCGCCGATAATTTACAACGCGCCCTTGATGCAACCCCCGACGGGCTTCGCGAGGGCGATGACCAGAGCAAGTCATTTCTCGAAGGTATTGAGCTGACCAGCCGCGAACTGCTGAGCGTCCTGGAGCGTCACGGGATTAAGAGGATTTCGCCGATGGGTGAAAAATTCAATCACGATCAACATGAGGCGCTATTTGAGGTGCCGACCGCCGATGCGCAGCCCGGCATGGTCATGCAGGTGATTGAAGATGGTTTCATGATCCATAACCGCTTGCTGCGGGCCGCCAAGGTCGGCGTCTCGAAAGCGATTGATCAACCGGATGAAGGCGAAGGCCATAACGTCGACACAACGGCCTAAGTTGCTTCTGTGTCGGGTTTCCGCTGGTCCGAATACTGAAATCTAGCGATTTTTGTCCTGCAGAATCCAGGCGTATTACCTGGAAATTTCCCGGAATTCCGGGGAAAAGGCGCTCGACGGGAAGTTTGGAGAAACTTCAGTAATACCCCAATTTTACAGGCTATTCCGAGAAACCAAATGGCTTGAACGCGGCTGGAAACAACTGAGAAAATCTGCGTTCTTGATCATTCACCGCATTTTCCCGTAAAAAATTCGCCAAAATGCAAAAAAACATGTAAAAACACCGCCGAAGAGTGCTTGCGACCCCCAAACCTCGTGCCTATATAGGCCTCATAAGCCAATGCCGTTGCTAATTTCCCGGCACGGGTTTTTTTGAAACATTATCATTTGGGGACCTTGCTCGCGCCATATGTACGGGCTGGCACGGTTCGCCACGAAACAAGAGGGCAAAATGGCCAAAGTTATCGGTATCGATTTAGGAACCACCAATTCCTGTGTGGCTGTCATGGAAGGCAGCGAAGCGCGCGTAATTGAAAACAGCGAAGGTGGTCGGACGACCCCATCCATGGTTGCGTTTACGGAAGACGGCGAACGTCTTGTTGGCCAGGCGGCAAAACGCCAGGGCGTTACTAACCCCGAGAACACACTGTTCGCCATCAAGCGGTTGATCGGTCGCACGTTCGATGATCCGGTAACGGCAAAGGACAAGGACCTCGTCCCCTATTCGATTGTTAAAGCCGATAACGGTGACGCCTGGGTTAACTCCCGCGACAAGCAATATTCACCGAGTGAAATTTCTGCCTTTATCCTGATGAAGCTGAAAGAAGATGCCGAGGCGCATCTCGGGGAGAAGGTCACGGAAGCGGTTATTACGGTCCCCGCTTACTTCAATGATTCACAACGCCAGGCGACAAAAGACGCCGGTCGGATTGCCGGGCTTGATGTCCTGCGCATTATCAATGAGCCGACAGCGGCGGCGCTGGCCTATGGTCTCGATAAAAAAGAGACCGGCACGATTGCTGTATATGACCTTGGCGGCGGCACGTTTGACGTCTCGGTCCTGGAAATTGGTGACGGCGTTTTCGAAGTTAAGTCGACCAATGGTGACACCTTCCTTGGTGGTGAAGATTTTGATGCCAAGATCATCGATTATCTCGCCGAAGAATTCAAAAAAGAGCAGGCGATTGATCTGCGGACCGACAAGCTCGCTCTGCAGCGTTTGAAGGAAGCGGCGGAGAAAGCCAAGATTGAGCTATCGTCTGCGACGCAGACAGAAGTGAACCTGCCTTTTGTAACGGCAGACGCCACCGGTCCGAAGCATCTCAATATTAAGCTGACCCGCGCCAAACTTGAGGCATTGGTCGAAGATCTGGTTGCCCGGACCATCGAGCCCTGCAAAGCGGCCTTGAAAGACGCTGGACTTTCCGCCGGTGAAATCGACGAGGTAATCTTGGTTGGCGGCATGACGCGCATGCCCAAGGTTATCGATGCGGTAAAATCTTTCTTTGGCCGCGAACCTCATCGTGGTGTGAACCCGGACGAGGTTGTTGCCCTTGGGGCGGCCATTCAGGCAGGCGTTCTGACCGGCGATGTTAAAGATGTTCTGCTGCTTGATGTGACACCTTTGTCGCTTGGTATCGAAACGCTGGGAGGTGTGTTTACGCGGCTGATTGATCGCAACACGACGATACCGACCAAGAAGAGCCAGACCTTCTCGACGGCTGAAGACAATCAGAATGCCGTGACCATTCGGGTATTCCAGGGTGAACGCGAAATGGCGGCGGACAATAAGGTCCTCGGTCAGTTCGACCTGATGGGTATTCCGGCCGCGCCGCGTGGTGTGCCGCAGATTGAAGTGACTTTTGACATCGACGCGAACGGCATCGTCAATGTTGGTGCAAAAGACAAGGCGACTGGTAAAGAACAGCAGATCCGTATTCAGGCCTCTGGTGGCCTCAGCGAAGACGAGATCGAGTCCATGGTTCAGGACGCCGAAAGTCATGCCGAGGACGATAAAGCCCGCAAGGAAAAGGTTGAGCTTTTTAACCAGGCCGATGGGCTTGTTTATGCCACCGAGAAAAACCTCAGTGAGCATGGTGACAAGATTGATGAGGCCGACAAGGCTCAGGTTGAGGCCGATATCGCTGCGCTACGCGAAGTGATGGATGGCGATGACACCGAGGCCATCAAGGCCAAACTTGAGGCTCTGTCACAATCATCAATGAAACTTGGCGAAGCCATGTATAAGGCCGAGCAGGAAAGTGCCGCTGCGGATGGTGACGGCTTTGCCGATGCTGGTGGGGCAGACGGCGCGAGTGCCGCCGCTGACGACCCGACGGTTGTTGATGCTGACTTCGAGGAGGTCAAAGACGACAAAAAAGACAAGTCTGAATAGGCGACTTATTAGACCCGTCGTAATTGTGCCGGAGTTCGCCTAATGGCCAAACAGGATTTTTATGAAGTGCTGGGCGTCGCCCAGAACTCATCAGCCGATGAAATAAAAAAAGCCTATCGCAAAAAAGCGATGCAGTATCACCCTGATCGAAATCAGGGTGATGAGGCGGCTGAACAAAAATTCAAGGAAGCCAACGAAGCCTATGACGTTCTGAAAGATGATCAGAAGCGCGCCGCCTATGATCAATACGGTCACGCCGCCTTTGATGGCAATGGCGGCGGCTTTGGTGGTGGAGGTTTCGCGGACATTTTTGATGAAATGTTTAGCGACTTTACCGGACGGCAACAATCCGGCGGCCGCGCCTCACGCGGTTCGGACCTGCGCTATAATCTAGAGATTTCACTTGATGACGCCCATCGTGGTCGCGAGACGCGAATCCGCGTGCCGACCTCCGTCAATTGTGAAACCTGCAGCGGATCAGGCGCTAAAAAAGGCACGCAGCCCACCACCTGTGGCACCTGCCAGGGTCATGGCAAAGTCCGCGCCAGCCAGGGCTTTTTTACGATCGAACGCACTTGCCCAACGTGTCAGGGTGAAGGCCGGGTCATCGCGTCGCCCTGTGGCGATTGCAGCGGAACCGGGGCGGTTCGAAAAGAAAAAACGCTGGAAGTTACGATCCCTGAAGGTGTTGAAGATGGCATGCGGATCAGGCTCTCGGGTGAAGGGGAAGCCGGTGGTCGTGGTGCTCCGCCGGGGGATTTGTATATATTCATCGCCGTTGGTGCCCACCCGCTCTTCCAGCGTGATGGAGCAGATATTTTCTGCGCGGTGCCAATCCCAATGACAACGGCTGCGCTCGGCGGATCGGTTGAGGTGCCTTCCATCGATGGGAGTCGCGCCAAGGTGACGATTCCGGTTGGTGCACAATCCGGCCATCGGATGCGGCTGCGCGGCAAGGGCATGAGCAGGCTGCATGGCAAAGGCCGCGGCGACATGTATATCGATCTGCAAGTTGAAACCCCGGTCAACCTGACCAAGGACCAAAAAGAAAAACTTGAAGCCTTTCAGGCAACCCTAAAACCGACCGGCAAAGGTGGCGCCAAATCGACCAGCCCCGAATCCGAAGGGTTTTTTGCCAAGGCCAAAGAGCTGTGGGACGATCTCACCGATTGATATCGTCGGCGCGCGCTTTTTCCGTAAATGTTTTCCAAAAAATCCGGGGTTTCGATTTCGGGGACGAGCGATGTATTGTGCCCGCCAGTAGAGGAAGGGATTTGACATGACGGATATGAAGATCGGTGTCGTCGGGGCTTCTGGCCGTATGGGTGGCGCTGTCATCCGGCAGGTAACGGAAACCAAAGGTTGCGTTGTTGCCGCTGCCAGCGAGCGGCCGGAAAGCGATGCTATCGGCAAGGATTCGGGCGAGGTTGCCGGGTGCGGCCATTTGGGCGTCAAGATTGTTGATGATGCCGCCGCTTTATTTGGTCAGGTCGATGCGGTGATAGAATTTTCAGTACCCGAGGCGACAGTGGCGCATGCGGCGCGGGCGGTTGATGCGGGCTGTATTCACATCATCGGCACGACCGGGTTGACGAAAGAAGATGAAGAAGCCCTGACCGTTGCCGGCAAAAATACAACAATCGTTTATGCGCCGAATATGAGCATGGGCGTAAATATTTTATTCGCGCTAACCCGTCAGGTTGCGGCAATCCTTGATGAAGATTTCGACATCGAAGTTGTCGAGATGCATCACCGTCACAAGGTGGATGCGCCCTCTGGCACGGCGCTGGGACTGGGTCGCGCTGCGGCTGCGGGGCGTGGCACAACGCTTGATGAGTCAGGTGTTCTGTCGCGTGAAGGCATTATGGACCCGCGTGAAAAGGGCTCAATCGGATTTGCAACATTGCGGGGCGGCGATGTCGCTGGTGAACATACGGTTATTTTCGCTGCCGATGGCGAACGCGTTGAACTCACGCACAAGGCCGGTTCGCGACAGATTTTTGCGCGCGGTGCGGTGCAGGCAGCGCTTTGGGCGCGGGATAAAGATAAGGGTCTTTATTCTATGCTCGATGTTTTGCAGCTGGGGTAAGGCTGCCGGTTTTCGTCGCAGCCTCCCGCCCAATCATCGCAAGCTTCCGCGCTGGGCCCCAACGGTATTGGGTGTCTATCAGCCCCGTTGCCCGGATAGCGCGGTGGCAGGGAATTAAGTAAGCAACCGGGTTCGCGCCAACCGCGCTGCCAACAGCACGCGCCGCCTTCGGTTCCCCTAGAGCTTTTGCCAGTCTGCCATAACTCACGAGACTTCCTTCAGGGATTGAAAGAAGGGCCCGCCAAACCTTGATCTGAAAATTTGTGCCAACAACCGAAATCGAAATGCTGGATTTCGATTTACGGGGACTAAATATAATCTCTGCAAATTCTCCGGTGTCTTTCTGATCTGCGATGAAATTTGCTGCAGGCAATTGGGTGCGCACGGCATCGAACGCGGCGTCTGAATTTTCGCCTGCGATAAACTGCAGCCCGCAAATGCCGCGATCCGTTATTGCGATGACAAATCGACCATAGGGACCCTTATGGACGCCATACCGAACCGTGAGTCCCTCATCCTGCGTCTTAAAGTCACCGGGCGTCATGGCCTCAAAGGTTACAAACAGATCATGCAGGCGCCCCGGCCCTGAGAGCCCGGCTGTCAGACTTTCATCGAGAACGCTTTCGCTCCTCTCAAGTGCTTTTTTTGCTTCTGCCAGGCTGAGCGATTGCATGAACCGTGTCGGGCTGACGCCGGCCCAGCGGGTAAAAAGCCGCTGGAAATGGTGGGGGCTGAGATTTGCCGCCTGGGCGATTTCATCAAGCGAAGGCTGGGCGCGGAAGTTCTCGTGCAAGAACTGAATTGCCCTTTCTACCCGGAGATAGTCTCGTGTCTGTTGGTCGCCTTTGTGTGTCATGAGTTGGAGAATACGAAGCAGAAGGTCATTCGCCCACCCGGAT
>CALIBP010000248.1 GCA_938048165.1 uncultured Alphaproteobacteria bacterium
CTTGTTAAGCGTCTTAAGCTGATTGAGGCTTTTATTCATTCTGGTGCACGTCCTGAATGGATGATCCTCGATGTTATTCCGATCATTCCGCCTGAATTGCGTCCGCTGGTGCCGCTTGATGGTGGCCGGTTTGCAACTTCAGACCTCAACGATCTGTATCGTCGGGTCATTAACCGGAACAATCGTCTGAAACGTCTTATCGAATTGCGCGCACCGGATATCATTGTTCGCAACGAAAAGCGGATGTTGCAGGAATCGGTTGACGCCTTGTTTGATAATGGTCGCCGTGGTCGCGTGATTACCGGTGCCAATAAGCGTCCGCTTAAGTCGCTCTCTGACATGCTCAAGGGCAAGCAGGGCCGTTTCCGTCAGAACCTGCTCGGCAAGCGTGTCGATTATTCAGGTCGTTCGGTCATCGTCGTTGGCCCGGAATTGTTGCTTCATCAATGCGGGTTGCCAAAGAAAATGGCTCTCGAGCTGTTCAAGCCGTTCATCTATTCGCGGCTGGAAACCTATGGCATGGCCAGTACGATCAAGGCGGCGAAACGTCTTGTTGAAAAGGAACGTCCAGAGGTTTGGGATATTCTTGAGGAAGTTATTCGCGAGCACCCGGTGATGCTAAACCGCGCGCCGACGCTCCATCGACTTGGTATTCAGGCTTTTGAACCTGTCCTCGTTGAAGGTAAAGCCATTCAGCTTCATCCTTTGGTCTGTACAGCCTTTAATGCTGACTTCGATGGCGATCAGATGGCGGTGCATGTACCGCTCTCGCTTGAAGCCCAGCTTGAAGCGCGTGTTTTGATGATGTCGACCAACAACATTCTGAGCCCGGCAAACGGTAAACCGATTATCGTGCCGTCGCAGGATATTGTGTTGGGTCTGTATTATCTGACGCTTGATAGCGCCGACCAGCCCGGAGACGGGATGGCTTTTGCCGATATCGGCGAAATCGAGCAGGCACTGGATCATGGCTTGATTACCCATCACAGTAAAATTCATGCACGGATTGAAACCGTTGATGAAGAGGGGAATCGAAAAACGGTTCGCCTTGAGACAACGGCAGGGCGCGTCAAGTTGATGCAGCTGCTGCCGAAGCATAAGAATATCAGCCTTGATGTTGTGAACTGCCTTCTAACCAAGAAGCAGATCACGAACGCGATCGATACGGTTTATCGTCATTGCGGTCAGAAAGAGACTGTTCTGTTTGCAGACCGTTTGATGGCGCTTGGTTTCAAGAATGCCTGCAAGAGCGGTATTTCCTTTGGCAAGGATGATCTCATCATTCCAGAATCCAAGGAACGTCTCGTCGGGGCGGCTCAGGATGAAGTCAAGGAATACGAGCAGCAATACCTCGATGGTCTGATCACCCAGGGCGAGAAGTACAATAAGGTTATCGACGTCTGGTCTCAGTGCACCGATGAGGTTGCCGATGAGATGATGAACGAGATTTCCAACCCCAAACCGGGTGAGCAGGTAAATGCTGTCTTTATGATGGCTGACTCTGGTGCCCGTGGTTCAGCGGCCCAGATGAAACAGCTTGCTGGCATGCGTGGTCTTATGGCCAAGCCGTCGGGCGAGATTATCGAGACACCGATCATTTCCAACTTTAAGGAAGGCCTCTCGGTTCTTGAATACTTCAACTCTTCACACGGTGCTCGTAAAGGCTTGGCCGATACGGCTTTGAAGACAGCGAACTCGGGTTACTTGACCCGTCGTCTGGTCGATGTTGCGCAGGATTGCACGATCGTCGAGCATGATTGTAAGACTAAAAATGGTCTGACGGTTAAAGCAGCCATTGAAGGTGGCGAAGTTATTGATCCGTTGAGTGAGCGTATCCTTGGTCGCGTGCCGTTGGTCGATATTGTTCATCCGGTTGGTGGTGAAGTCATCGTCAAGGCAGGCACGATCATTGAAGAAGAAAAGCTGGATGCCATTGATGACGCCGGTATCGAGGTCGTGCAGATCCGCTCGGCGCTGACCTGCGAAACAGTCGGTGGTATTTGTGCCCAGTGTTATGGCCGTGATCTGGCCCGTGGAACGCCGGTCAACAATGGCGAAGCGGTAGGTATTATTGCTGCCCAGTCTATCGGTGAGCCCGGCACTCAGCTGACAATGCGGACCTTCCATATTGGGGGTGCTGCCCAGCGTGGAGCAGAACAGTCCAATATCGAGGCCGATTTCCCGGCCAAGGTTGTTATCCGAAATCGTGCTGTCGTGGAGAATACCGAGAAGGTGAACATTGTCATGTCTCGGAACACCGAACTGGCACTTGTTGATGAAAATGATCGTGAACGGGCCACCTACCGTATCCCGTATGGTGCGCGGTTGCTGAAAGATGATGGCGACACCGTCAAAAAAGGAGATCGTCTCGCAGAATGGGATCCTTACACGCTTCCCATTATCAGCGAGAAAGAGGGTATCGCGAACTATGTCGATCTGATCGATGGTGTCTCCATGCGGGAAATCGTCGATGAAGCGACCGGTATTTCCTACAAAAAGGTTGTTGAGTGGAAAGCCCAGCCGAAGGGTTCTGAACTGCGTCCCCGGATTACCTTACGTGACTCGAATGGCGAGGTCATTGAGTTGGCGAATGGCGCAGAAGCCCGCTATTACATGTCAATCGATGCCATTCTGTCGGTCGAACCGGGGGCGAAGGTCAATGCAGGCGACGTTTTAGCCCGTATCCCTCGTGAAACCGGGAAAAACCGTGATATTACCGGTGGTCTTCCCCGTGTTGCCGAGCTGTTTGAAGCCCGGAAACCCAAGGACTTCTCGATCATTAGTGAAATTGATGGCCGGGTCGAGTTTGGCAAGGACTACAAGGCCAAACGCCGTATTGTTGTGCATCCTTTGGAGGGTGATGGCGAACCTATCGAACATCTGATCCCTAAGGGTAAGCATATCAGCGTTCAAGAAGGGGATATCGTCGAGAAGGGTGACTTCCTGATGGATGGTAATCCTGTGCCGCATGATATTTTGCGGGTTCTTGGCGTTGAAGCTCTGGCGAATTACCTGATTGACGAAATTCAGGATGTCTATCGTCTGCAGGGCGTGAAGATCAACGACAAGCATATTGAGGTCATTTGCCGTCAGATGCTTCAAAAGGTGGAGGTCACGGAGCCAGGTGATTCAACATTCCTGGTTGGTGAGGTCGTTGATCGTGACGAGTTCGATGCGGTAAATGCCAAGCTGAAGTCTGAAAAGCAGAAACAGGCAAGCGCTGCACCGGTGCTTCACGGTATTACCAAGGCTTCTCTGCAGACCCGGTCGTTTATTTCGGCAGCGTCGTTCCAGGAAACCACCCGTGTTCTTACAGAAGCGGCGGTTTCCGGTAAGGAAGACGATCTAATCGGGTTGAAGGAAAATGTCATTGTTGGTCGCCTGATTCCTGCGGGAACCGGGTCTTATATGAATAAGGTTCGCCAGGTCGCTCAGGATCGAGATCAGGAAGCGATGGATGCAATCGCCGCGCGTCGTGCCGAAGAAGCCGAGGTTCCGGCTCTTGAAGCGGTCGAAGACGAAGGCGAACAGCCGGGCGCAGCCTGATTTTGAAGGTTAAATTTTCGGGGCTCAGCGGTAGATTTACGAATCTGCGGCTGGGCCCCGAAACTATTTGAGAAATCAACTGAATTTCGTGTTTTTTCTCTGTTGACGGGAGTATGGGGCACAACTATATTGCGCGCCTCATTGGGAGCTGGTGGTAGGAAAACATCCTAGACGCGTTCCCGCTGAATTGGCGAATACATAGCGTAACGAACCGTTCGTAACGGAGCCAAGGCCCGCGGAGGCCTGTTTTTGCTTTCGCAGGGTTGTTGTGTTGTGCGAACGGAATTTTTGGTCTCGAGATCTGCCGAATGGGTCGGACGAGCTTGGGGCCGATGAACTATTGAGGGTGACACTGTGCCGACGGTAAACCAGTTGATCAGAAAGCCGCGCAAGCGGCCAATCGTCCGGAACAAGGTTCCGGCTATGCAGGGTTGCCCGCAAAAGCGCGGCGTCTGCACGCGTGTTTACACAACGACTCCAAAGAAGCCGAACTCGGCTTTGCGGAAAGTTGCACGTGTCCGCCTGACGAACGGCGCTGAGGTTATCAGCTACATTCCAGGTGAGGGGCACAATCTTCAAGAACATTCCGTGGTTATGATCCGCGGTGGACGCGTCAAGGATCTGCCGGGCGTTCGGTACCATGTCATTCGGGGTATTCTTGATACTCAGGGTGTGTCGGACCGTCGTCAACGGCGTTCCAAATATGGCGCAAAGCGTCCGAAATAATTCAAGAGCGGGAATTAAGCCATGTCACGCCGTCGAGCTGCTGAGAAAAGAAAAATTTTGCCGGATGCCAAATATGGCGATCTGGTTTTAGCGAAATTCATTAACTGCCTGATGCAGCAAGGTAAGCGGTCAACTGCTGAGAAGATCGTTTATGCAGCGCTCGATACGCTGGCCGATCGGGCTGGTGGCGACGCTGTAAAGTCATTCCATGAAGCGCTTGATAATGTAAAGCCATCGGTGGAAGTGCGGTCGCGTCGTGTTGGTGGCGCAACCTATCAGGTCCCTGTTGAGGTCCGTAATGATCGCCGTCAGGCGCTGGCTATTCGCTGGGTAATTGAAACGGCCCGGGCTCGGTCCGAAAACACAATGACTGATCGTTTGTCAAACGAACTTCTCGACGCAGCGAATAACCGCGGCAACGCGGTAAAGAAACGTGAAGACACGCACCGTATGGCTGATGCCAACAAAGCGTTCTCGCATTATCGCTGGTAAGTCAGTTAGTTAGTGTCCAGGAATAGATAAATGCCTCGTACAACCGCAATCGACCATTATCGCAACATCGGCATCATGGCGCATATTGATGCCGGTAAGACGACCACAACCGAACGTGTCCTTTATTACACTGGACGTGCCTACAAGATTGGTGAAGTCCATGAAGGCACGGCCACCATGGATTGGATGGAGCAGGAGCAAGAGCGCGGCATTACAATTACGTCCGCTGCAACGACCTGTTTCTGGAATGACCATCGTATCAATATCATCGATACACCCGGCCACGTTGACTTTACGATTGAGGTGGAGCGTTCGCTTCGCGTGCTCGATGGTGCGGTCGCCGTATTTGATGCCGTGTCTGGTGTTGAGCCGCAATCTGAAACTGTCTGGCGTCAGGCGGACAAATATGACGTTCCGCGGATCTGTTTTGTAAACAAAATGGATCGTATCGGTGCAGACATGTACAACACAGTCGATATGATTGTAGATCGTTTGGGCGCGGTACCTTTGGTCACCCAGCTGCCTATCGGTTCTGAATCTGACTTTGTTGGTCTTGTCGACCTCATTTTGATGAAGGCGATCATCTGGAAAGATGAAAGTCTTGGGGCGGAATTCGAATATACGGATATTCCAGCCGATCTTGCTGACCGCGCTGCCGAGTATCGCGAGAAACTGATTGAAGCAGCCGTCGAGCATGACGATGCGGCGATGGAAGCCTATCTCGAAGAAGCCCAGGAACCCACGGAAGAGGTTCTCAAGGCGTGTATCCGCAAGGGGACGATTGCCGGTGCATTTGTACCGGTTCTTTGTGGTTCGGCGTTCAAAAACAAGGGTGTTCAGCCTTTGCTGGATGCGGTTGTTGATTACTTACCGAGCCCTGCCGAAGTGCCGGCCATTCGTGGCGTTGTCGTGGATAGCGATGAGGAGATTGTTCGCTCCAGTTCTGACAGCGAGCCTTTGGCTGCGCTGGCCTTTAAGGTTATGAACGACCCCTTTGTTGGTTCGTTGACTTTCGTTCGTGTTTATTCCGGTGTTCTGGAGAGCGGCAAATCGCTGATGAATACCGTTAAAGGTAAACGTGAGCGGGTTGGTCGCATTCTGTTGATGCATGCGAACTCGCGTGAAGATCTGAAAGAGGCGCGTGCCGGTGACATTGTTGCTCTGGCCGGTCTGAAAGATACGACAACGGGTGATACGCTTTGCGACGCTGACAACGCTGTCGTGTTGGAGCGGATGGAATTCCCCGAACCGGTTATTGAAGTTGCGGTTGAGCCCAAGACCAAGAGCGACCAGGAAAAAATGGGCGTCGCCCTTAACCGCCTCGCTCAGGAAGATCCGTCATTCCGGGTTTCCAGTGATTTTGAAAGTGGTCAGACCATCATCAAGGGGATGGGCGAGCTTCATCTCGAAATTCTCGTTGATCGCATGAAGCGTGAATTCAAGGTTGATGCCAATGTTGGCGCACCCCAGGTGGCCTATCGCGAAACGATCACCAAGGCGGCTGATGTTGATTACACCCATAAAAAGCAGACGGGTGGTTCCGGGCAGTTCGCCCGAGTGAAGATTACCTTTGAGCCCGGCGAGCCCGGTTCAGGATTCCAGTTCGAAGACACTGTCGTTGGCGGCAACGTGCCGAAAGAATTCATTCCGGGCGTTGAAAAGGGCCTCGCGAGTGCGGTTGAAAGCGGCATTATCGCCGGTTTCCCGATGATCGATGTTAAGGCGACTCTGACGGATGGCGCGTCGCATGACGTTGACTCTTCAGTGATGGCTTTTGAAATTGCGGCACGCGCAGCGTTCCGTGAGGGTGTCGCGAAAGCGTCTCCTAAATTGCTCGAGCCAATGATGCGGGTCGAAGTTGTTACCCCGGAGGATTATCTCGGTGACATCATCGGCGACTTGAACAGTCGGCGTGGCAATGTTTCGGGCATGGACCAGCGTGCGAATGCGCGGATCGTCAATGCCATGGTGCCGCTGGCAAACATGTTTGGGTATGTGAATACGCTTCGGTCCATGAGCCAGGGCCGAGCACAGTTCACAATGTTTTTTGATCATTATTCACAGGTACCACAGGCGGTAGCTGACGAGGTTAAGGCCAAACTGGCCTAAGAAGTGGAGAGAAGGTTATGGCGAAGGAGAAGTTTGAGCGTACGAAGCCGCATTGCAACATCGGGACCATTGGTCACGTTGACCATGGCAAGACGACGTTGACGGCAGCGATCACGAAGATACTTGCTGAGAGTGGCGGAGCGGATTTCACGGCGTAC
>CALIBP010000249.1 GCA_938048165.1 uncultured Alphaproteobacteria bacterium
GACAAATCCCACGATTAGCCCTTCTGCGATAAGCATTTTAATAATCTGTAATCGATCCATGCCAATCGTTCGAAAAACAGAAAATTCCCGTTCACGGCCATGAACCTGTATCAACAAAGTATTCGCAACTCCGATCGTGGCCAGAATGACAGTCATCACCAAAATAAAGTCGAATATCAGGAAATCGCCACACACCTCCACAAGATCTTTGTAGCGTTGCCGGGACTCGGCGAGGGCACCTCGAAAGGCACTTCCAAAGGCAGTGTTCCTGCCGATAATGATGACTAGTTTTTCCGCCGTTACCGGTAATATTTGAAAATCAAAAGTACGGCGTTCTGACTGACCTGATTCAATGTCTTCATGGTCATAGGCAATCGGCACATTAGTGGCCAACCCCGCCAAAATGGCCTCACGAAATTTTGGGTCCATTGCGCCAGTGTCACCGAGCCGGAGAACGCCGGCCAGACGGGATGCCTCCTCATTCGCGACCAGTAAATTTCCTGTCATATCGAGAACGGCCACCGGCCCCGGATAAGCGTTAAAAGCCCCCTTATCCGACGCCAATTCCAGAATGGTCTTGTAGCGAGATTTTCCGCTACTCATAAAATTGGAAAACATTGAGGCCATAATCAAATTGTTTGCCGTCAAGCATCGCTTGGACTTTGGACAATTACCCTTCTTGCATTTTTCGTTGAGCAATTGGCTTGCGCCGGCGTAACTCTTCTACAGACACCACAGTGGCTTCAGCGCTTACATTCTTGCCTGAGATTTTGAAACTCGGCTTTCCGAACAAATATCCTTGGCCAAACCGAACCTCGCAGGCCCGAAACATCTCAGCCGTTTCCCCGTCTTCAACCATTTCAGCAATTGTCGCGATACCGAGATCGTGGCATAGACCAGTCACCGCCTTGAGAAAGGCACGGTTACGTTCATTGCAGGCTGCCCCTCGGACATACTGACCATCGATTTTGACAACATCGACTTCTAGAGCGTGCAGGTAACGCAAAGCGGCCGCGCCGGCCCCAAAGTCATCGAGACACACCTGATGACCAACACGTCTTAAACCCTGAATAAAGCGATTTGCGGCCCCCAAATCTTCGATACCGGCAGATTCGGTAATTTCGAAAAGAATTTGCTGCCGAACCGTACTGGCGCGTTCGAGCTGATCATGTAACGCCGCAATAAAGGCGGTATTCGCAAGCGATTGGCCTGACACGTTCATCGCAACAGAATACTAATTACCTTTGGCTTTCATGGCCTGTAACCAATCAAGAACTCGAGCGCACATTGCCAGATCAAAGTCAGCAATGATGCCGGTGTTTTCTGCAAAGGTGATCAAATGATAGGGCGAATTTTCGATTTTTTTGTTAAATCGGGCGAGCGCCTCATAGTGATGCAACGACCCATCAGCCAACGAAACGATGGGCTGAAACGCTACATCAAATTTGCCATGATCCAGGATCTCCCTAAATCTGGAAAGCGTCTCTTTATTCTCCCGGGTGAGCTTTTCAAGATTGCCTGAAAGGCTGGTCATGTCGAAATCGTCACCCTGACGATCACAAAATCCATTGACGGTGTAGAGCATCACCCAAACAGAATCCGCCTCGCTCAACCCTCCAATATCTGCGTCGACCGTCCCGGATTTAACCGTAACGCCGTCACCACTCGGATCTGCCGTACGGAATATTTCTTCAACTCTGTTGGTAATACGGGCGACGTCGAAGGCGTCGTCATGAAGAAAACCGAAGGCCCCTTCATCTAATTGGCCTGCGGTTTGACCAGCTGCTGAACTGGCCTGCAAACAGGCCCCCATCGACCGCATAAGAGTTTCAGAGCTTTCATGATCAAGGCGATCCCGAAATTCATCGAGATCCCCCGTATGGATCATCGTCAGTTTTAAATGTTCACCTCGACTTTGAGCTTCATGAATTTGTCGACTGGCGATCTCAGCGAAGGCTTCTTTCTTTAAAAGCCCGGTGTCTGAATCTCTATCGGCATCAGCCGAAATCTCTATAGCTGGATTAACCCGGGATAAGCGAAACGCAAAATAATGATGCCCTGGCATATCCGGCAGGTGATATCCAGTCATCAAAACCGGCAATGCTGACCCCGACATACCCGCAAGCTGAACCTGGGTAGGGTCCAGTCGTGTTCCGGGTGACATGCTGGAAAGGAGTTCCTGCACCAAACCCTGTTTTTCAGGATGAAGGAGAGCCATGAACTCGGTGCCCACGAGAGCTTCCGGCGCAGCACCCATGAGTGACTGCGTTGCACCGGCGGCGAACGAGATTTTTTGCTCGGCGTTGGTTTCAATAAGGATATCAGCAGCGCAGAATGCTAAAGCGACAAACCGGTCACGTTCGCGGCGGAGAGATTCGACATAACCAGAGACGCCGCTCTGCTGTGATTCCGTTGCCGTCATGATAAACCCGTGTGCGATTTTGAACGCTAAACTAGACGCTCCGTGATAGTAAGGCGCAGGGCTTAACGATTCGTTGTCCTGCGGCAATTATTTCAAGCAACATCGACCTCAACCCTGACTAGAAGAAGCAAGATGAGCCAAACAAATAAATCACCTACAGATCAGATCGAAACCTGGATTTTCGATCTCGACAATACTCTTTATCCCGTCACAAAACGCCTGTTGGCCCATATCGACGAGCATATGGAGGGATTCGTCGCCAAGTACCTCGGAATCAGTCGCGAACAGGCGCATCAAGTACAAAAATCCTATTTCAGAAAATACGGCCTGACGCTGCGCGGTCTAATGATTCATGACGGGCTTGACCCTGCTCAATATTTTGAGGAAATGACGCCAATGGATCTAAACGAGGTAGATCCCAATCCGTCGCTAGGCGCCGACATTGCTCGCCTAAGTGGGCGCAAGATCATATACACCAACGCTTCCGCCCATCATGCCGAACTGGTCCTTGAACGTATGGGATTCGACGATGACATCTTCGAAGCTATTTTCGATATTCAAGCAGCCACGTATGTTCCAAAACCGGCCATCGAAGGATACCGGCAGCTATGTGATACTTATTCTGTCGACCCCAACCGCGCCGTGATGATTGACGATATATCCCGTAACCTTGAACCAGCTTCTGAGCTCGGCATGATGACAGTTTGGAAAAAAACAGGTGCCGAGTGGGCTCAAGATATCGCTGTGGAAAATCATATCGACCTCGTCGTCGACGACTTACAGGGCTGGATTCAGGACATTCTGAAATCCCCAGCCCACTGATTTTCAGCGCCCCTATGAGTTGACAGAACTATGGCTGTAACTATGGTGCGGAAACCGTTTTTTAATCCAAAATACTCGGCCAGGAACAGGTAGAACAAGATGAGCAGCAGCGACCTTCAATCAACAATAGATCAAGCATGGGAAGACCGGGACTCCGTTTCACCCAGCACAACGGGCGACGTTCGCGATGCCATCGAAGCCGCTCTCGACGGTCTGGATTCTGGAATATTCAGAGTAGCCGCAAAATCAGACAGCGGCTGGCAGGTCGAACAGTGGCTTAAAAAGGCCGTCCTGCTCTCTTTCCGTTTGTTTGACAATGCTCCAATGCCAGGCGGGCCAACCGACCCTGTTCGGGGCGAAACGCCCTGGTTCGATAAGGTAGCGCCCAAGTTTGCTGGCTGGGACGATGCCCGTTTCCGCGATGCGGGTTTCAGGGCAGTCCCTAACTGTACGGTCCGACGGGGATCTTATATCGCTCCTGGTGTTGTTCTCATGCCGAGTTTTGTGAATATCGGCGCCTATGTCGACTCCGGTACCATGGTCGACACCTGGGCAACTATTGGCTCCTGCGCACAGATTGGCAAAAACTGTCATATTTCTGGCGGTGTCGGTATCGGCGGTGTGCTGGAACCTCTCCAGGCCGAGCCCGTTATCATCGGCGATAACTGCTTCATCGGTGCCCGATCCGAAGTCGCTGAGGGCGTCATCGTCGAAGATGGCGCCGTATTATCGATGGGCGTCTTCCTTGGCGCTTCGACGAAAATTATTGACCGCGCAACGGGTGAAATTCACCTCGGCACCGTCCCGGCCTATTCTGTTGTTGTTCCCGGTACCATTGCTGGAAAGGAACTACCCGACGGCACACCGGGGCCAAACCTTTACTGCGCCGTCATTGTTAAACGGGTTGATGAAAAAACCCGGTCACGCACCTCCATAAACGATCTGTTACGCGATTGAGTAACATTGTAGACGCCCTGGAACTGGCGCAGGCACTGATCCGGTGCCCGAGCGTAACACCTGCGGATGAAGGGGCGCTTGGCGTCCTGCAGTCCTCACTGGAGGGGTTAGGCTTCACCTGCCACCGGATGACCTTTTCGGAAAAAGGAACACCAGACGTCGACAATCTCTATGCCCGTCTCGGCACAGATGGCCCTAATTTTTGCTATGCCGGGCATACAGATGTTGTACCGGTGGGGAACGAAGCCGGTTGGACGGTCGATCCATTTGGCGCTGACGTCATCGATGGAACCCTCTATGGCCGAGGCGCCACGGATATGAAAGGTGGCATCGCCTGTTTTGTGTCCGGCATGTCACGATTCCTTGAGAAACGGTCAGGCAGTTTCAACGGCTCAATTAGCCTGCTGATTACCGGCGATGAGGAAGGTCCCTCAATAAACGGTACTCGCAAGGTTCTCGACTGGATGGCCGAACGCAACGAGACGCTAGATGCCTGTATCGTCGGCGAGCCAACCAACCCCAATAAACTGGGAGAGATGGTCAAGATAGGGCGCCGCGGCTCAATCTCCGGATGGCTGACCGTCCATGGTATGCAGGGACATACGGCCTACCCGCATCTCGCCGATAATCCATTACCGCGCATGCTTGCGATGTTAAGCGCTATCACTTCGGAACAACTCGATGAGGGAACCGATCATTTTCAGCCCTCCAATCTGCAATTAACCACCGTAGATGTCGGCAATACAGCGACCAATATCATTCCCGGCGAGGTTCGCGCGGCATTTAACATTCGCTTTAACGATCTTCATACCAGCGAGTCATTAATGGCGTGGTTGAAAGGCAAATTCGATGAAGTCGGTGGCGATTATGACATTGAGTTTCAAATCACCGGCGAGGCGTTCCTGACGCCACCCGGCAAGCTTAGCAGTTTGCTGTCCGACGCCGTTGAAAAAGCGACCGGCATGAAACCTGATCTCAGTACAACTGGCGGCACCTCAGATGCCCGTTTCATAAAAGATTTTTGCCCCATCGCTGAATTCGGACTCATCAGTCAGACCATGCACAAAGTCGACGAATGTGCCCGCCTGTCTGATATGGAACAGCTGACCGATATTTACGAGATGGTTCTGGACGGCTATTTCGCCGAATGATCGATTTTAAAGAGTTCAGCCGCGCAATTTTCGGGGCCTGGATGCTGGCTCGCTTCGATGCCAATGGCCTCATGCTGTTCGAAAACACGGTAAGCGCTTTCTGGCGTTCATATTGGGCAGGCATCCTAGCACTCCCGGCATATATTGCGCTTGTCATGATGCGAACACCGGAGGCCATGATTACTGTCGGTGCCCTGCCCGCTGTCCTTATCCAGACTTCAGGCTATATCATTGGCTGGTTTGCGATGCCTTTTGTTATGCTAGGTGTCTGCCGGATCATTGATCGAGAGGAACATTTCTGCAGATATTTCGCAGCCTATAACTGGGCGGCATTGCTGCAGATCACCCTAATGCTTGCTCTGACAACACTGGCCAAGACCGGAATGTTGCCACCGGCGTTCGCCGGTATGATCAGCGTTGCTGCGATCATCGCTATTCTGTTTTATCAGGGATATATTGCCCGCGTCGCCCTTGTGATACCGGCTTTCGGGGCATTTGGCATCGTACTGCTCGACCTAATGATTGGTCTTGTCGTCGACAGCTGGACGACCAAACTACTCGCTGGTCACAGATTATTTGGCGGGTAAGTCACTTCGGTCAGGAACAGTCCCTCTGGAGGCGCGGTTGGACCTCCTTTGGTTCTATCGCGAGCCGCAAGCGCTTCACTGATATCGTCAGCGGTCCATTTTCCTTCACCAACCAGTTTCAATGTACCTACGAAATTACGAACCTGGTGATGCAAAAAGGAGGGCGCGCTGGCGCATATATCAATAACCTCACCATCACGAGACACATCGAGAGATGTCAAGGTTTTGACCGGCGTTTTCGCTTGGCACATGCTTGCCCGAAAAGTTGAGAAATCGTGTTTCCCAATCAATCGTTGGGCGGCTTCATGCATTGCCCCAGCATCAAGCTCTACGCCTACATGCCACGCTAAATATCTCTGAGTCGCTAATGGCGATCGTCGATTAATAATCCGGTAGCGATAGGATCGTGCCTGCGCCGAGAACCGCGCATGAAACTCCTCAGAAACGGCAACCGCCTGAAGCACCGATATCGGGTTTGGTCGCAAATGTGCATTGAGGGCGTCACGTACCGTATTGGCATCCGTATCGCGATGAATATCAACGTGCGCTGCCTGCCCCAATGCGTGAACACCGGCGTCAGTTCTCCCCGCGCCCTGCACAACGACAGTTTCACCGCAAAAGGCATGAACCGCTTTTTCCAGCTCCTCTTGGATCGAGGGTCCATTGTCCTGCCGCTGCCAACCGACATAATCCGTCCCATCATATTCGATCACAAGGTGATAGCGTGTCATGAACCATCCCCTTGAGGGGATTGTAAAACAGTCCCTACGGGCAAGTCATAACCCCGCAAGAAGGCTTCCGCATCGGTTGCCGATTTTCCCGGTCGTTGCATTACCAAGGGTCGGATCGCACCCTCTCCACAAGCAATCACGGCGTTCTGTGTCAGAACTGTACCGGCGTCCCCATTACCTTCCACACATTCCGCAGATAAAATTCGAATTCGGTCGCCATCGCGTTCGAACCAGGTCCCGGGCCAGGGATTCAACGCACGGATCTTTCGCTCAACTTCAATCGCCGGCTGGTGCCAATCTAGGAAGCCCTCTTCACGAGTTATTTTCGCCGCGTAGTTCACCCCGTCTTCCGGCTGGATCTTTGGCTCAATGTTTCCTGACAGCAGGTCAGTCAATGCACAACAGACTGACGTTGCGCCAACCTGCGCAAGTTCATCATGCAAACCCTCCGTGGTCGTTTCCGGCCCGATCGGTACCCGGTCCTGTCTTAAGATGGGTCCCGTATCAAGACCTTCATCCATCTGCATGATGGTGACACCTGTCTCGTCATCTCCAGCCAGGATGGCGCGCTGGATCGGGGCCGCCCCGCGCCAACGCGGCAGCAGGGAAACATGAATATTGATACAGCCCAAACGGGGGGCTTCAAGAACAGCTTTGGGCAGTATCAAGCCATAGGCCATCACAATGGCCAAATCAGCGTTAAGCGCCACAAAGTCCGAGACCGTCTCGGTCTTTTTAAAGGTCACCGGCGTCCGCACTGGAATGCCACAGCCTTCAGCGAATTTATGAACCGATGACGGCGTTACTCGATGTCCGCGCCCTGAGGGTCTTGGTGGCTGGCTATAGACGCAGACAACGTCATGCCCACCTTCGATGAGCGCAGCCAAGGCGGGCACTGCGATCTCGGGCGTACCCATAAAGACAAGGCGCATTGTTGCCATACGCGCTACGTCACCGCCCCTGACTTTTTGAGTTTGGACATTTTGCGGAGGATCATATTACGCTTGAGCATTGAGATGTGATCGACGAAGAGTTTGCCATCAAGATGATCCATCTCATGCTGAATACAGGTCGACAATAGCCCCTCGGCTTCGATTTCCTGAACCTCATTATTATAATCCAAATACCTGACGCTCACCTTCGCTGGGCGCTCCACTTCTGCATATTGATCTGGAAAGGACAAACAGCCTTCGTCATAGACTGCGAGATCGTCTGAAGAGTCGAGAATTTCAGGGTTCGCCATTCGGATCGGGGATCGATCTGTATCCCCCCGTGACGTATCAACGACAATGACCCGTTTATGCACTGAAACCTGGGGTGCCGCTAACCCGACACCCGGCGCGGCATACATTGTCTCCAACATATCGTCCATCAATGTCCTGATCTCATCATTAACCTCCTCGACTGGCGCACAGCGCTTTTTAAGGATTGGATCAGGTGCTTTTATGATCGGGAGAACAGCCATTTTGTGCCGCGCAACCTCTTTAAAACCAAACAGCGATTTAGGTAGGCCCTAGCGCCCGTGAGGTCAAGAACAGAGCCAATAAAACAGGCGGCCCTTGATTCGCTAAGTCCCGTGATAGGATTTTGATCCATAACATTTTAAGGCGGCGAATATGGATATCATTTCGATCATCGCGATTGCTGTTGCGGTCGTTCTCGCGGCAGCGCTCGCCGTGCTTATCCTGCGCAGCAACCCAAAATCCTCCGACCCCCAGGCAGAACTGATTGGCCGCCTAGCGCAAATGGCTGAAACCAATGCCGCGCAACAAGCTCAGCTCGCAGAACGATTACAGGCGCAAGAGCGGGCCCTAAGCAGGACATTGGAAGAACGGCTTACCGATCTATCAAAACGGATCGGCGATAATTTGCAGCAAAGCACGACAAAAACCGGCGAGACCATGACAAAGCTGCAAGAGCGGCTCGCCGTCATTGACGCTGCACAAAAAAATATCACCGAGCTGTCCACGCAGGTGGTCAGTCTTCAGGACGTTTTATCGAACAAACAGGCCCGCGGTGCATTTGGCGAAATACAATTGCAAGATCTCGTAAAAAACGCCCTGCCACCTTCTGCCTATGGATTTCAGGCGACTCTTGGAAATGGCAAGCGGGCTGATTGCGTCATTCATCTGCCAAACCCACCTGGCTCTATCGTTATCGATGCGAAATTCCCCTTGGAAAGCTATCGAGCTCTGGCTGATGCCAGTGACGATGCCGGACGGTTGGCGGCAGGACGTCAATTGATCACCGACGTTAGTAAGCACGTCAATGATATCGCTGACCGCTACATCGTCCCAGGCGAAACAGCAGAATCAGCCTTAATGTTCCTGCCCTCCGAAGCGGTTTATGCGGAACTCCACGCTAATTTCGCGAAAGTCGTGGAACATTCCTATGCCAAGCGCGTCTGGATTGTGTCGCCAACGACATTGATGGCGACGCTCAATACAGTGCGGGCAATCCTCAAAGATGCTCAGATGCAGGAGCAGGCAAGTGTGATCCAAAATGAAGTCCTGACCATGCTGGGAGATGTTGGACGTCTCGATCAGCGGGTCGAGAATCTCGAAAAACATTTTGGAATGGCGGAAAAAGATTTGCGCGAAATTCGCATTTCAGCAGAGAAGGTGTCTAAAAGAGGCGAACGCATCACCGAAATAGAGTTGGGCGAAGCAGGAGAAGAGGCAGACGCCATCGACCATGTCACAGGTGATGGCATCGCCAGTATCCACCGTATCGGAAAATAACAGGAGCGCCGACCATACAAGCGATACTGGGCATTTTTGTTCTTCTATTTTGCGCTTGGTTTATGAGCGAAAATCGACGCGCCCTTCCGATTCGTACGCTGATCGCAGGGCTCTCCCTGCAAATCTGCTTAGCGCTTGTTCTTTTAAAGGTACCACTCGCCCGTGAAGGTTTCCTGGCGCTAAACGGCATTGTCACCGCCCTACAACAAGCAACACAGGAAGGTACTTCGTTTCTGCTCGGCTACCTTGGCGGCGGCAAACTTCCGTTTGAGGTAAAGCCTGGAAGTAGCGCGTTTATACTGGCTTTTCAGGCCTTGCCTCTGGTTCTTGTCATTAGTGCCCTTTCGGCATTGCTGTATTACTGGCGAATTCTGCCCGCCATCGTTCGCGGCTTCGCCTGGTGTCTGAGAAAGACGCTCGGCGTCGGTGGCACCGCCGGTGTCAGTACAGCCGCCAACGTATTTGTCGGAATGGTGGAAGCGCCTCTATTGGTTCGACCATATCTCGCTAAGGCAACACGTAGCGATCTGTTCATCATAATGGTTGCCGGCATGGCGACCATCGCAGGAACCGTTATGGTTCTATACGCGACTTTTTTGAACGGCGTTATTCCCGACCCAATCGGCCACTTACTCACGGTTTCCATCCTGAACGCGCCGGCTGCCATCGTCATTGCGCGGTTGATGATACCACCAACAACGACCGAAGAAGAAACTTCGATTAGGCTTGAGAGCCAGTATCAAAGCTCTATGGATGCCGTCACCAAAGGAACGCTCGACGGGCTGACATTACTCCTCAATATCTGCGCGATCCTTATTGTCGTTGTAGCGTTGGTCGCCCTGGTCAATGCTGGTCTCGGATTGCTGCCCCATTGGGGCGGCAGCGCGGTAACCTTACAGGGCCTGTTTGGATATCTCATGGCACCGATCGCCTGGCTGATCGGCATTCCCTGGGCGGAAGCCGGAACGGCCGGTAGCCTGCTGGGGACCAAGATCGTGTTGAACGAGTTC
>CALIBP010000250.1 GCA_938048165.1 uncultured Alphaproteobacteria bacterium
TTTTAGAAAAGCCAGTATTTTTGCGTTTTATCAAATACTTAGGTCCTACTCCCGTAGGGATATCGAAGGCGGAATAAGTGGCATCGGGACAAACAGTTACGTCAGGTCTTTCAGGTCGGTATGCGACAGCTCTTTTTGAGCTGGCGCTTGAGCGCGACGCCATTGATACAGTAGCGAGCGATCTTGCCCAATTGCAGGCGATGATCGACGAATCGGAAGATTTACGTCGCTTGATCGGAAGCCCTCTTTTTTCGAGAGAGTCTCAAAGCAAAGCGATGGCGGCTCTGACCGAAAAGGCAGGGCTTTCGAAGACCGTATGCAACACGGTTGGGGTGATTGCCCAAAACCGGCGTTTATTTGCCCTTGAAGATGTTATTCGGGCCTATCGGACCCTGGTTTCCGAACATCGCGGCGAGGTAGAGGCAGAAGTGACCTCTGCAGCGCCGCTGAGCGATAGTCAGCGCAAGGCGCTTGAAGCCGCGCTAAAAGAGGCAATTGGCTCGACGGTCACGGTTACCACAGAAGTTGATCCCGATTTATTAGGCGGCATGGTTGTACGGGTTGGTTCCCGGATGATCGATTGGTCGCTGCGTACGAAGCTACAAAGATTACAACTTGCTATGAAAGGGGCTGCGTGATGGATATCCACGCTGCAGAAATTTCGTCGATTCTGAAAGATCAGATCGCTAATTTTGGGGATGATGCGGAAGTCGCTGAGGTAGGACGTGTCCTGTCAGTCGGTGATGGTATCGCCCGGATTTACGGTCTGGATAATGTTCAGGCCGGTGAGCTGGTCGAATTTACCGGCGGGGTTGTCGGTATGGCGCTTAACCTTGAGACTGACAATGTCGGTGCGGTTATTTTCGGCGATGATCGGACAATTAAGGAAGGCGATACGGTTAAACGAACGGGGTCAATTGTTGACGTCCCTGTCGGACCGGCTCTCCTCGGACGCGTGATTGATGGTCTCGGTAATCCGATTGACGGTAAAGGGCCGATCGAATCGACCGAGCGAGCCCGCGTTGATGTTAAGGCGCCTGGTATTATTCCGCGTAAGTCAGTTACTGAGCCAATGCAGACTGGACTCAAAGCGATCGATAGCTTGATCCCGGTTGGTCGTGGCCAGCGCGAGTTGATCATTGGTGACCGTCAGACCGGTAAGACAGCGGTTGCTGTTGATGCCATCCTGAACCAGAAGGGTGCGAATGCGGGAGACGACGAGTCCAAGAAATTATATTGCGTTTACGTGGCCATCGGTCAGAAACGATCGACTGTTGCCCAGATCGTCAAAACGCTCGAAGAAAATGGTGCGATGGAATATTCCATCGTCGTTGCGGCTACCGCCTCTGACCCGGCACCCATGCAGTATCTTGCGCCTTATACGGGTTGTGCGATGGGTGAATGGTTCCGCGATAACGGCAAACATGCGCTGATTGTTTATGATGATTTGTCCAAACAGGCGGTGGCTTATCGTCAGATGTCGCTTCTTCTGCGTCGCCCCCCCGGACGCGAAGCCTACCCAGGTGACGTTTTCTATCTTCATTCACGTCTGCTCGAACGGGCTGCCAAGTTGAACGACGACCTTGGTGGTGGGTCTTTGACCGCGTTGCCAATCATTGAAACGCAGGCTGGTGACGTTTCGGCCTATATTCCGACCAACGTTATTTCGATCACCGATGGCCAGATATTCCTTGAGACCGATCTGTTCTATTCCGGTATTCGCCCGGCGGTGAATGTTGGTCTGTCGGTTAGCCGTGTTGGTTCAGCCGCCCAGATCAAGGCGATGAAACAGGTCGCTGGTTCGATCAAGCTGGAACTGGCTCAATATCGTGAAATGGCCGCGTTCGCCCAGTTCGCTTCTGATCTTGATTCCGCGACACAGCGTTTGCTGGCACGCGGTGAGCGTCTGACTGAACTCTTGAAACAGCCGCAATATCAACCGCTTCCGGTAGAAGAGCAGGTAGTCGCGATTTATGCTGGTGTGAATGGCTTTATTGATGACGTGCCGGTCAATGATGTAACGCGTTTTGAAGAAGGGCTGATGTCTGCCGTTCGCGCCAATCATACGGATATTCTGGACGATATTCGTCAGAAACAGGCGATTTCCGAGGAGACAGACGCCAAGCTGAAAACAGCGATTGAGACTTATGCTAAATCCTTTATCGCCGCTTAAGCGTCAAAGGTTGGATATACAGGAATAGGGGTTTTGACGGGCAATGCCTAACCTCAAGGATCTTAGGGTCCGCATTGATAGCGTCAAGTCGACGCAAAAAATTACCTCCGCCATGAAAATGGTTGCGGCGGCCAAACTCCGGCGTGCCCAGGAACAGGCTGAGGCTGCACGTCCATACTCTGAACGTATGGACCGGATGCTGGGGTCGCTCGCCGAAGGACTGCCAACTGGTGCTGGTGGCCCAGAACTACTTGCCGGAAACGGTAAAAATAATGTTCATCTGCTTGTCGTGATGACATCTGATCGCGGACTATGTGGGGGCTTTAATTCCTCGATAGTCCGCGGTGCCTTGCAGATTATTCGCCGGCTTCTGGATGAAGGAAAAGAGGTCAAGGTCTTGTGCGTCGGCCGCAAGGGACGCGATATTTTGCGCCGCGATTTCCGGTCGCTGATTTTGGATACTTTCCAGGACCTTGGTAAAAAACGTCTGTCATTTGCTGATGCAAAAACGGTGAGCGATCGGGTCCTCAGCATGTTTGAGGCTGGCGAATTCGATGTTTGCACAATTATTTACAACCGCTTTCAGTCTGCGATGACGCAAATTGTTACGCCGCAGCAACTCATCCCTTTTCGGGCAAGCGACGAAAGCCAAGCGGACGATGCGAGTGATAGTGTTTCGTCGAATGACTCGCAAAAAGCAGTCTATGAATTTGAACCTGATGAGCAGGAAATTCTGGAAGATTTGTTGCCCCGCAATTTATCGGTCCAACTGTTTCGTGCCTTGCTTGAGAATGCCGCCTCTGAACAGGGCGCGCGCATGACCGCAATGGATAACGCAACCCGTAATGCGGGCGAAATGATTGATGACCTGACGATTACCTATAACCGGACGCGCCAGGCATTTATTACTAAGGAACTTATCGAGATTATCTCCGGCGCTGAAGCGTTGTAACGGACCGGAAAGAGGAAACGAGGACGAATAATGGCTGAAAATACTAACAGCGTCGGCAAGGTTACCCAGGTACTTGGCGCGGTCGTCGATGTTCAGTTCGACGGAGAACTGCCGCAAATTCTTAACGCCCTGCATTGCCAGACGGATGAAGGCTTGCTGGTACTTGAGGTTGCCCAGCATCTTGGGGAATCGACAGTTCGAACTATTGCCATGGATGCCACTGAAGGTCTGGTACGCGGTAAAGAGGTTGTCGATACCGGTGAGCCGATCACCGTGCCGGTTGGACCGGAAACACTTGGTCGTATTTTGAACGTAGTTGGAGACCCGGTTGATGAACGGGGTCCGATCAACGCGAAACAAAGCCTGCCAATTCATCGCGCCGCTCCTGAGTTTGTTGAGCAGTCAACGGAGACGGAAATCCTGGTGACGGGTATCAAGGTCGTTGACCTTCTCGCCCCTTATTCCCGCGGCGGTAAGGTCGGCCTGTTTGGCGGTGCCGGTGTTGGCAAAACCGTTATTATTATGGAGCTGATTAATAACATCGCAAAGGCGCATGGTGGTTATTCAGTCTTTGCGGGTGTTGGCGAACGGACACGTGAAGGTAATGACCTTTATCACGAGATGATGGAATCCGGGGTTATTAACCTCGAAGGCGAATCCAAAGCGGCTCTGGTTTATGGCCAGATGAATGAGCCGCCGGGAGCGCGTGCCCGTGTTGCTTTGACAGGTTTGACCCTTGCCGAGTATTTCCGCGATGCGGAAGGTCAGGACGTATTGTTGTTCGTTGATAATATTTTCCGGTTTACCCAGGCTGGTTCGGAAGTGTCGGCCCTGTTGGGCCGTATTCCGTCAGCGGTGGGCTATCAGCCGACATTGGCAACCGATATGGGTGCCATGCAGGAGCGGATTACGACGACGAACAAAGGTTCTATTACGTCAGTACAGGCTATTTACGTCCCTGCCGATGACTTGACCGATCCGGCACCAGCGACGTCATTTGCGCATTTGGATGCAACGACGGTGTTGTCGCGCCAGATTGCGGAACTTGGTATTTATCCAGCGGTTGATCCGCTTGATTCAACCTCGCGTATTCTTGATCCCCGCATTCTCGGTGACGAACATTACGAAGTCGCTCGTAGCGTGCAGGAAGTGCTGCAACGTTATAAGAGCCTGCAGGATATCATCGCCATTCTTGGTATGGATGAATTGTCCGAAGAAGATAAGCTGGTTGTTGCCCGGGCTCGTAAAATTCAACGCTTCCTGTCTCAACCATTCCATGTTGCAGAAATCTTTACCGGTTTCCCTGGCGTCTTGGTCAGTTTGGAAGACACCATTAAGGGCTTTAAAGGGCTTGTCGCTGGTGAATATGACGATCTGCCGGAAGCGGCTTTCTATATGGTTGGCACCATTGAAGATGCCGTTCAAAAGGCCAAGAAAATGGCAGCGGAAGCGGCTTAATTGGACGTTTGCGTTAAAGGAAATCGCTAATCATGGCAAATACTGTCGAGTTCGAACTTGTTGCGCCCGAAGAACTTTTGTTTTCTGAGTCGGTGGAACTCGTCGTCGTTCCCGGCGCCGAAGGTGATTTTGGTGTTTTGCCGGGGCACTCGCCGTTGATTTCAACATTGCGCACAGGTGTTATCGCGGTTTATGAAAATGATACAGTAAACCGGCGCATTTTTGTGTCAGGTGGTTTCGCTGAGGTAACACCAGAGCGTTGCACTGTCCTGGCCGATGAAGCAGTGGCGTTAGAATCAGTCAACCGGAGTGATGTTGAAGAACGGGTAGAGGCTGATCGTGATTTGTTTGATGCAGCCTCTGATGATGACAAGGAAAATGCGGCCGCAGCCCTTGCTGTTTCAGAAGCCCTATTGTTGGCTTTGGATACGGTCGGGCAGGCATAAATATAAATGCCACTGAATTTCTCGTAACGTTGTACGCATTTATACTCTAAATTAATTCGGGGTTTGAGCCCCAACAAAGGTTTTTTACTTTTAGGGGGTGATGATGGGAAAGGTTCCATCTAGGTTCGTTTGTTTTCTTTCCGTATTTGTCATCCTTTTATCCTTGCCTGATGTCGCGCTGGCGCAAGATGTGTCCAAATTCAGCGGTGCGGATACCGCCTGGATCCTAACGGCGACAGCGCTTGTCCTTTTCATGACAATCCCTGCGCTCGCCCTGTTTTATGGGGGATTGGTCCGATCACGAAACGTGCTGTCTGTTTTGATGCATTGTTTCGTAATCTGTTGTGCGGCCTCCGTTGTTTGGCTGGCTGTCGGCTATAGTCTGGCATTTAGCGATGGTGGCGCTGCAAATCAGTATATCGGAGGCCTGAGCAAGGCGTTTCTTGCCGGTGTCGGAACGGACGCGCTCAGCGGTACGATTCCGGAAATTGTCTTTTTTATGTTCCAGATGACCTTCGCGATTATTACCCCTGCGTTAATTGTCGGCGCTTACCCCGAGCGCGTCAGTTTCCTGGGGATGCTTCTTTTTAGTGTTTTCTGGTTATTGCTCGTTTATGTCCCCGTTACTCACTGGATCTGGGGCGGTGGCTGGCTTGCAGAGATGGGCGTTATGGATTTTGCCGGTGGGCTCGTAGTTCATTTAACCGCAGGGGTCTCGGCCCTGGTCATTGCCATTATGGTGGGTAGCCGCAAAGGATTTCCAAGAGAGGTTAACCCACCGCATAATCCGGGTTATGTCATGATCGGCGCCGCAATGCTGTGGGTTGGCTGGTTCGGGTTTAACGGTGGAAGTGCACTTGGCGCTAATGGTAGTGCCGGAATGGCAATTGCCGTAACGCATATTTCGGCGGCCGTCGCTTCACTCACGTGGATGTTGGTGGAGTGGATTAAGCATGGCAAACCGAGTTTGGTTGGTTTTGTTACCGGGACAATTGCTGGGCTGGCGACCATTACTCCGGCCTCCGGATTTGTCGGACCGATGGGCGCGTTCGTTCTCGGTGCTGCAGGGGCGTTGATCTGTTACGGCATGGTTCACGTTATAAAATACCGGTTCCATATCGATGATTCCCTCGATGTTTTTGCAGTTCATGGTGTTGGCGGTCTCACGGGCACACTCTTAGTGGCGTTTCTGGCTCTACCGACATTTGGGGGTCTTGGCCTTACTGCGGGTGTAACGGCAAGCCAGCAACTCTGGGTACAGTTTGTTGGGGCAGCAGCGACCGCAGCTTGGGCAATTGTCGCAAGTGTCGTGATTATCTGGATCATTCGCTTGGTAACGCCCATGCGTGTGAGCGAAGACGATGAAACAGAAGGTCTCGATATAACGTCGCATGGCGAACGCGGATATAATTTCTAGGAGGACCGGTTATGAAAATGATAATGGCTGTTATCAAACCCTCTAAATTAGAGGACGTCCGCAGTGCTCTCTCGCCATTGGGCGTAACCGGAATGACGGTAAGCGAAGTAAAGGGATTTGGACGACAGGGCGGGCACACAGAAATTTATCGTGGTGCCGAATACGAAATCCATTTCGTCCCTAAGATTAAAATCGAAGTTGCGGTTATGGATGATGTCGCTGAAAACGTGGTGACGGCAATTCGAGAAAACGCTAACACCGGAAAAATTGGAGACGGAAAAATTTTCGTCTTTGACGTTGCAGAAACGATCCGCATTCGAACTGGCGAAACGGATGGCGATGCCCTGTAGCGGCCAGGGTGTTGGTCTAACTATTCAATTGTCTGAGCTTATCGCGCACTAAACCAAATTCCCGGACGGCATATTCGTAGACTTGGCGCTTAAACGGGGTGATTAGCCGCGGCAACATTTCGAGAGAAACCCATTTCCAGTTCCGGAATTCAGGGTTGGCGGTTTCCAGATTTATATCGTCATCATCTCCGTCGAATTTTAAGGCTACAAGCGTGATACATTGACCGCGCCATCTTTTTCTTCTCTCGCCAACCTTATTGGCGGGCCAATCATATGAAACGGTTTTAGAGGCAACCGCAATGATCTGGGCAGAGGCGGTACCAATTTCCTCCTCGAGTTCCCGCAATGCCGCTTGCTCAGCAGTTTCGCCCTTGTCAATTCCGCCTTGTGGAAGCTGCCAGGCGGCTTCTTCCATATCATTCCGTTCTGCGACCAGGACATCGCCTGCCGAATTGAAGAGGAGCATCGCTGCGCAGGGCCTGTAATCGGATGCTATTCTCTTTTTCCCGAGCGTCACTGTGAAGATCTTTTTGCAATAGCGGAAACAGGTGCTAGGACGAAGCCCCGTTTTTCGACCGATTTTGCCCATTTTCCGATACGTTCCAGGGTAACGGGGTAGGGGAAGCCCATGGCAACAGCATATCCTAGTTGACGGGCGAGCCGCTCGGATTCCCGAAGCTGGGAATCGATGGCAAGCCGCGAGGCAGCATGATCCAGCTGTAGAGTTGTCGCGGCGAAAGGCAATTTCAACGTCTCGGCCATGTCGCCCACAATATTTCGCATAGCACTATGGCTTTCGAGATAAAGTAGACCGCGTTTGCGTAATGCGGCGAGAACGACTCGCATATGGGGATGGGAACGCGTGAAACGCGATCCCATATAGTTGACTACACCGACATAACCGACACTGCGGCCGAGAACCCATTTCAGTCGATCCTCATTTTGTCTATCACTCAGTGTAGTGAGAAGTGCCTGGGGCCCCGGATCAAATTGCGGATAGTTTGTCGGCTCCATTGGCAGCATCAACATGACTTCATGCCCGGCTATTCTGGCTTCGCGTACCCAACCCGTCAGCCCGTCAGCATATGGTGAAAAAGCGAGTGTTATCGCGCCTGGCAGCCCCTGGATAGCCGCACGGGATGCCGTTGCGCTGGTGCCGAGCCCGTAAAGCACGATGGCTATTTTGGGTTTGGAGTTCTGCTCTTTGAACGGGCGGGCATAAACGCGCCAGGCTTCTCTCCCGTCTCGCCCAACAATGGGTAAAGGCCCCGCTGGAGATTTCTCAATAAGCGCTGGGTCAGGGGCCGGTCGTAACGGCTTTTCTCGACGCTTAACCGTTAATTTTGGGACCGATGGAATGATAGGGGCTGCAATCTTATCTAAAGGCGGTGCTGCCGGGACAGGCGGTGGGGTAGATTTCTGATCAATTGCCGGTGCCACCGTCTGGGCCGGGGGCGGTTCATTTTTTTCTGGAGGAGAGGGCGGTGCTTCCGCCCTATTCGTTACAACTGATTCTGGCGCGGGTATAGGTTTTTTTTCGGTGGTTGCCGTATTCGGCTGCGTCGTTGGAGGGGGCGGTGATTGTTTCGCCGCACTCGACGGCGCTTTTTCCTTTGGCGGCTTTGGGGTAACGGGCTTAGCGACGCTTTCACTGTCGGGCGGTTCCGCGCTCGGGTCTTTTGTGATCACATCATCTGATTTTGGCGGAGGTGTCAGCAATAGCCACACCGTGCCGCCAGCCGCCATGGCGATCAAAACGAGAAGAAGGATCGCTGGTAGGCGCACACCGCTGCGCGTCGAATCACGCGACTTTTTGTCTATCACAGTTTCTTCCCGTTTCTCCGATGCAGCTCGTAACGCAAAGGGATTTCTGGGATCAGTTGCTCACCCGAACATTGTAGAGCGAGATCCCTCGAATGAGACCGAGTGCTCTAGCTAATTGATAATCAAAGGGTTTTTCAGGCGTCTTTGCGTCTTTTTTATCCGCACTGTTGTCACCTTTTTTGTTTGGGGCATTCGGATTCTCCAACGCCCCTTTTAGGTCCGCTTCCCGGCGACGCTTGCCTTGGTCAATGTTCTCAAGCTTGGCTTGTTGGACCTCGATATCTGGCTTGATGCCTTTTGCCTGAATGGAACGTCCCGACGGGGTATAATAATGCGCTGTCGTTAGACGAATGGCCCCATGTCCCGATAACGGTATAATCGTTTGTACTGAACCTTTACCAAAGGACTGTGTCCCGAGGATAACAGCCCGCCGATGGTCTTGAAGTGCGCCTGCAACAATTTCAGAAGCAGAAGCTGAACCACCGTTGATTAAAACAACGATCGGCAGATTTTCAGCCAGGTCTCCTTTTTTAGCGTTAAAGCGCTGGGCGTCA
>CALIBP010000251.1 GCA_938048165.1 uncultured Alphaproteobacteria bacterium
CCCCGCATGCCTTTGTCAAAAGAGCGGTGCATTTCGTTGATTGCGGCCTTTGGGTCATATACCGAAATCAACGGGACACCGATAAGACGCTTGTGGTCAGCGCTGGTCCAGTCATGCAGCCAGTCATTATAGAGCTTGAAGGATTCTTGCTGGGTCTCAATGTCATCGATCCCATAGAGTGCCATGCCGTAATTGGGGAACAGGACTTCAGCGGCAATGCCATCATGCGCCTGATCGGCCAGACGGTGTTCGGCTTTTAGCGCCCCCGGCGGTGAGTTGCGAAACGGTACATTTGGCAAGTGATCCTGCAGCCGTTGTGGTAATTCCTGCCAAAGTTCATCCGGCTCCATAACATGGGAGTCAGTTGAGATCATGCGCGGCATCGTGGCCAATTGTTCTTCGGAGAGATGCACACCTTCAACGGTGCGGCGCGGAAAAGTCGCGGCCTGTTCTTCTGACATGCCGGAGAATTTAGAGGCATCTACGGGTAAAACGGACATTTGTTAACTCCCTGTTTGCGTGGGTCTTGTGTGCTCAGTGATCATTGGCAGCGAAAAACTTTCCTTCAGCATAGACACGCTGTCTGGAAGATTCTCCATTCTTTTTGGCATTACCGACCTTGACCTCGCCATCGGCAAAGGACGTCTTGGCGACAACGTCTTTTGGCGTGCCGAAATGTGTCAGATTATCGAGACCCGTTTCGGTCCGCACACCGCCACCGACACGCAGCATCACGAGATTTTCTTCTTCGTCGGCTTCGAATTTGTACTTGGCATTTTTCGGCAGCATCACACCTTCATATTTGCCGACAACCTGTGTTCGACCCTCATCAAACGTGAAGGTCGCCTTGCCCTGCAAGATGATAAAGGCATGATCCTCGCCGGCGTGAGAATGCAGCGCGTTCTCGCCACCGCTTGCATAAACCTTGAGATTGACCCAAAGATTTTCGGCTGTCGCCAGCGGATCATAAATGGTTCCCTGTTCCAGCAACGGTGTGTCGCGCAGGGAGAATAGAACTTCCTTGTCGGTCGCGACATTGGGAAGTCTTTCGTGAATTCTGGTGCCGTCCATTGGAAGCCTCTTTTATTAAAGTCCCTACGAAATTAATAGCCTTCTCCAGGCGTTTTCGCAACTTGTCTACAACAGGGCGCAGCTTAAATGACGGTTGCTGTGGTAGGAGAGGACAGAGGCGGGTATGTATTGCAGATCGGGTACTTTCGATGCAGCAGGGATATATGAACAATCATGGATTTTGGACTCTTTTCGAACGGTTTTCGCCCTCACACCAGTGCATCGCAGACCTATCAGGACGATATTGATGAAATCGTGCTGGCCGATAGGCTCGGCTTTCGCGATGTCTATATCAGTGAACATCACGGTGAGCCGCCTTACATAAACTGCGTCGATACTATTCCCGCCCCGGAATTGATGATGTGCAAACTGGCGGCGCTGACCAAAAACATTCGAATGGGGGCGGCGGTGAAACTATTGCATCTGCATCATCCGCTCGATGTGGCGGTGCAGGCAGCCATCATTGAACATCTGGTGGGGAAGGGGCGTTTTATCTTCGGGTTTGGGTCAGGTTTCCCCCATCCGCAATTTGCCGAAGCCCGCGGTCTTACTTTCGAGGACCGTCATGCGCGATTGCATGAATCGCTCGAAATAATCCTGAAATGCTGGGCTGATGATGAACCGTTCGACGTCGACGGAGTCTATTGGAAGGGCAAAAATATGGTGGCTTTGCCAAAGCCGCTGAGCCGCCCGTATCTGCCGATGGCGACCGCAACCGACACGCTCGACATGATCAGACTTGCTGCTGAGCGGGGCTACGCGCTGCTTTGTGCCTTCTTTGAATCCGAAGAGATGCTGCGTGGCAAGGCAGACATTTATGAAGACGCGGGCAAGGCCGCTGGTCACGCTGATCCCCGGAAAATGGTTGCTGGTTCGCGCGCGGTCTATGTTACGGAGTCGGAGAAAGAAGCGTTGGCGCATCTGCGCCCCGCTGTGACACATGAGGTGGGTATCCAGGCAGAGCGAGGTTTTCGCACCGTTCTGAAACGCGTTTACGGTGTCGAGGTGCACAATAACGATCAGGCTCTCGACGCGCTGGTCGAGGCCGGTATCTATGTGCTGTGCGACCTGGATAGGGTGGCGAGAAAAATCCGGACCTATTACGAAGATTGTGGTGGGTTTGGTTCATTTCTCCTGGTGGGCGGTAAGAACTGGACGACAAAGGAAAACCGCGCCCGCTCGCTGCGCCGTTTCATGGAGGAGGTTGCACCCCAGCTCAATGATCTGTGATCGTCGTTCATTTGGAGATGTGACGTCCGCTATTCGGGGCAGATTGGATATAAAAGGGCAATCAAAATCACGAGCCGCCGTAGACCACCCAGAAAAAGTCACTAAAATCGTTTTAAAGAGGATTTTCAGAACAATCTGTGGAGGCTTTCGGCATGGCTGTTAATTTCAATAATGTGCATGAGATGTTGCTCATGGCGCGGCGCAATCTTAGCCAGGACAACTGGGATTACATCAACGGCGCAGCGGAGACCGAGACCACACTACGCCGCAACCGCATGTCGATTGACAGTTTGGCTTTCCGACCACGCGTGTGCCGTGATGTGCGTGAAATTGATACCAGCACGATGTTTCTAGGTAAAAAAATTCGTATCCCGGTTTTGCTGGCCCCGATGGGCAGCATTCATCGCTGGACACCTAACGGGGCAAGCGACGTCGATACGGCGGCGGAAGAGTTTGGCACGATCAATTTTATCAGCACGGTGACAGAGCCCAGCCTTGAAGAGATCGCGGCCAACAGCCCGCATCCGAAATCATTTCAGATCTATGTCCGTGGTGATGATGACTGGATCAAGGCGTTAGCCATGCGCGCGGTCAATGCCGGTTATCATTCGATCACCCTTACCGTAGACTCGTCTTTTTATGGCAATCGCGAACGGCTGAGCCCGACCCAGCTGGCACTGCGCAACGTACCGGAGCGCGATTTCCAGAAGGGTATTACCTGGGACACCGTCAAGATGGTCCAGGATACAATCGGCGACGTCCCGTTTGTCGTCAAAGGCATCATGACCGCTGAAGATGCCGCCATTGCCGTCGAACATGAAGTTGATTGTATCTATATTTCCAACCATGGCGGTCGCCAGCTTGATCAGGTGTATGGGAATATCGACACCTTGCCGGAAATTGTGGCGGCGGTTGGAGGCAAGACACAGGTCATTATCGATGGCGGGTTTACACGCGCTGGTGATATGCTCAAGGCGATTGCACTGGGCGCGGATGCTGTCGCGATTGGCCGTCTGCAGGCCTGGGCCTTAGGGGCTGATAACGCCCCCGGTCTTGTGAAATGCCTTGAGCTGCTCGAGATTGAGATCGAACGCACGATGGGGCTGCTTGGGGTTACCAGCCTGGATCAACTGGACTCATCATATGTCGGACCCGCCATGCCGGTGCGGATGCCACATGAGCACAGCGCGTTCCCGCATCTTCCCGACGGTAGAATTCTTTGAGTTCTTCGAGCTCGTCATAAAAAAGGGCGCCTTCTGGCGCCCTTTTTCGTCGTCCATCATCAACCTGATCGAATTAGAAGCCGGCCAGTTTTCGGATCTTTGCGACGAGCTCGGGGCTTACATTAAGAGTACGATTAACATAACCCTGAACTTCTTCACCCGTAGCCGGGCGAACCATGGTATTGCAGGCTTTCGCTTCTGCCAGGAAAGCAGGGTCCTTGACCATTTTGTTAAAGGCCGCGGGCAATGCCTGCACCCGTTCTTTGGGCGTACCCGGTGGTGCGGTTAGTCCCCAGCCAACCGGAGAACCCAGCTCCATCAACTCCGCCATTTTATTTGTTAGCCGGGTACGGCATTGCGGGCTGGCCAATAAATCTGATGCGCCTCGTCCGGTGCTGTATTTGATTTATGCCCGCCCCTGGTTTCGGGACTATGTGCATTATGATTTTGACCAGGCGCTCAGGATTACCCGCAAGGAATTCAACAAGGTGCATCCGAAATATCAGCATCTGTTTGACTGGCTCATGGTGAAGCCGAGAAAAAAAGAAGTGGCTGCTATTCGCCTGATGCCGCCTTTGACGAAACCATCGGTGGACGGTTAGGTTCGTGTGTTGTCAGATTACTGGGGCGCCCGCCGGTGCTGCGTTCAATCTTGCCGTCCTTGGTTTTGTCCTGGATTTTGTCCCACTCACTTTTGAAGGTCGTGTTATGACCTTGAAAATGCGGCATCACATAACGCGCAAACATTTCCATGGAACGTTCCCACTTGTGACGGTCCGTCCATTCCGGACTATGCAAAAGCAGGCCACCGAAGCCACCGGTTTCTTCCCGCTTGGCCTCAAGCCAGGCGATGGCATCATCCGGGGTGCCGATCACCCAATCCCGAATATCGGCGCATGATTCCGGGGTGAATTCTGAAAATGGTTGGCCCGGATATTCCGCGTAATGTCCGTGCAGACCGATAGAGGAGAAATATTCTG
>CALIBP010000252.1 GCA_938048165.1 uncultured Alphaproteobacteria bacterium
CTCCCCTTTCGGGACACTCTCCTGCAGGACTTTTTCGAGATAATCGTCGTATTTATCGGATGTCAGGAGATAGGAAACCGGTCCCGAAGAGACGATGATATGCTCAGCTGTCTCCTCAATCTGCCGCATGCGCTCAAAGAAGGCCACGGCAGACGCCATATACTCGACGCCAACACCGAGCAATGTCGGCACCGACACACCAAGCAAAGTGGCCATTCGGTCAAGCGTTTCTATTTTGGCCACTTCGCCTTTTTCGTAGCGATAAAGTGCGGCTCTCGAGATACCAATCTGACTGGCAATCTCGTCCGCGCTCAACCCTGATCCCAGCCGAAAGGCCTTCAGCCGATTGCCAATATCGTCAAATCTGAAGGGCAAAATCCTCGACCTAGATCAACCGTGATCCAGCGGCGCCGAAAAAACCTGATTACCAGTTACCCTTTCGACATAGCGTCCAAAGCGAAATTTTACTTCCGGCCCATCCATTGGTGGCGACGCTCCGCGATAATCCATTGGCTCAACTTCGAGATGGATAAAGGTATGACCCGGTTCGAGCACCGCTTCATCAAAGGTCGCCTGCAGTTCATTCATTGAACCAAATGAATAAACCCGTTCGATGCCAAATCCACGCGCAATGGCTGGATAATCATTATCGACCCGACCTGGCAATGGAACGTTTGATGTTGAACCATAAACCCGGTTCGACAGCATGAAATGTTTGAGATTTGGCAGATTCATCTGGCGTTCGACCTGGAGCATACCTGGGTTCATGCAGAATGCCCCGTCTCCGCTAAATACCCAGACCGGCTTTTCGGCCACCCCCTGTGCAATTCCACAGGCAAATACCGAAGACAAGCTCATCGAGGCTTCGAGATAGAAAACTTTTTCCGTCTCTCCGGTTTCAGCATGCCAGAGTTCAGAGGTTGTTCCAGCGGAAGTAACGACCAGCTCATCCGTCCAGCGGCTGGCAATATAGGCAACGGCTTCAGCGTATTTCATATTACACCTTCCCCTGTAGCAGTTTCTTGGGCAACACAGCCACTGTCGGGCGGCTGATTTTCCGGGAATGATGATAAGCCTCGCCAATCATCGGCAACTCATCTCGGCTGTTAATGATCGTATAGGGCATTGAAATGGATTTTATGACGTCTTCCAGATAAAGCCCGTTTGAGACATGAAACTTCGCGCCGTCATCAAAGGTCCCACGATGGGTGATCATGATAAAAATCGGAATTTCATAGGTGTAATTGATCTTGGTGATGGCATAGACCAGGGTCATCAATCCCGATGCCCCCATCAGTGCTGCGGATCCGGTTCCCGCCAGAAACGCACCTGAACACAGCCCAAGGGCAGATTCTTCGCGATTGACCGGTACGTGATTAACACGCTCATCCTGTTCAAAGGAGGCAATGGTGTGTGCGATCCAGTCATCCGGCAGGCTCGCGACTAAAGAAATACCTGCGTCAACACAGGTATCCACAATCTCCTGCGCAACATCAGCAGAATAGCCGGTCTCAACGGAGCGCGCCGCCGAACGGACCGATGCCTCAATATTACTTTCCACTAAAACTCTCCCTGATCATTTTTCCTTTTCTGGAGCTAATCATTGCCCTAACCGCAAGTCAAACGGACATCCCCCCTTTTACTTGCGCTTACGCTCAACGATGTCACCACCCGCTTCTTTCCAGGCGGTAAAACCGCCATCAAGATGGCAAACATTCTTAAGTCCCATCTTCTGGGCTGTTTGAGTCGCCAATGCTGAGCGCCAGCCCGACGCACAATAAAAGATCAGCCGTTTGCCGGAAGAAAAAATATCCTTGTGATACGGGCTTTCCGGATCGAACCAGAACTCCAGCATGCCGCGGGGCGCGCTAAACGCCTCCGGGATCATCCCGTTCCGCTCGAGCTCGCGAACATCGCGGATATCAATGAACACTGTATCCACCTCATCCTGGGCTGCCAGCGCATCAGAGACCGGAAGATTTTCGATCTCTGCCCGTGCCTCTTCGATAAGCTGTTTGTAACCAACCGCCATTTTGATTCTCCTAACACCTGATCTCATTGAGCAATAGGCTACACGTGCGGCCAAAAACTGTCACTTTTGATCATAGGTCGTTAAGGGGTTGGCGTTATGGTTTACGCTTTGCTATATAGCGCAAGCGATTTACGGCTCATCCATTGGACGGACCTAATCCCCGGTAGCTCAGTTGGTAGAGCAGGCGGCTGTTAACCGCCTTGTCGCTGGTTCGAGTCCGGCCCGGGGAGCCAATTCACAGAAAGGTCGTTGGAGACATCTCCAGCGGCCTTTCTTTTTGCTTCGGTGGCTGTGGTGTCTAGCCCCCGAGTTCACTGCCATTTGTATGAAGAGTTTCGGGGATTGGAGGGCGCATGTCGAGAGCTTGATGCGGTCGGATGTGGTTGTACTGTCTGCGCCATTGGTTGATGACGGTCTGGGCCTGCTTTGTCGCCGTGAACCATTCGGCATTGAGAACCTCCCGGCGCAGTGTTCCGTTGAAGCGTTCGTCGTATCCGTTTTCCCAGGGTGATCGAGGCGTTAACGCAGATGGGTCAACTATTTGAGAAAGGTCTACGCGCTCTCTCCCGCACCTTGCCAGCGTAATGCTGAATCGCCTGACGCATGGTGTATTGCGATTTAAAACCCAGCTCGCGTTTTGCGCGGCCGATGTTGAAGGGCTCTGATACGTCGTTGCGGTTTTTCGAGGCTTCCCATGTCTGGGGCGCGATGGATATTTCGCTACCGGGCAACGCGCTTTTGGCAATCTTGATGAGGTCCCTCGCCTTGTGTAGCCGTCCTTCACTGACATGAAACACCCGGTTCCTCGGGTTGCGTTTCAGGCGATAGGCCAGCGCCACCGCCTCGCCTGAATCCGGCGCGTAAAGATACTGATAGGTGTTGGGGAAAGGCTCGCTCACCACGGACTTGCCGGTGAGCGCCGCTGGCTCGACAACATTCTTCATAAACAGGGCACCGCTGGAGCCGTAATACTGGCCGATGCCAAAGATCGGACAAAACCGTACCGCGACCAGATCAACGCCATAGGCCTTGGCGTAATGCAGCCCCATCATCTCTGCCGATAGCTTGGTGCAGCCATAATAGCTGTGCGGGCCCAGCGCATGATCCTCACGCCATGCTTTGCCGTCTTTTACCTTCTGGTCATAGACCCCGACGGTGCTGACAAAAACTGTGCGTTTGAGTCCCAGGATACGATGCACTTCATACAGATTTACCGCGCCTTCTACATTGACGCGTGTGGCAAGCGATGGGTTCGCAGCAGCCTGTCGTGGTAGAAAGGCAGCGGTGTGGACGATCCCGGAGACTGTGTGCTTTTTCGCGACCTCCAACAGATGCGCGAGATC
This sequence comes from uncultured Alphaproteobacteria bacterium, assembly GCA_938048165.1. Classification (GTDB taxonomy): domain Bacteria; phylum Pseudomonadota; class Alphaproteobacteria; order MPNO01; family UBA2964; genus UBA2964. The sequence goes on from CALIBP010000252.1 coordinate 3,376, forward strand.
GAGAATATCGCCTTTGACCAGCTTGTATTTACGACCTTCGAGGACAAG
>CALIBP010000253.1 GCA_938048165.1 uncultured Alphaproteobacteria bacterium
CAGTAACTTCACGCCGCGTTTTATCACCAGCGGTGTGCCGCTCGCGGACTTTCAGGAAGCCACCGACGGGCTGGTGAATTGGGAGGATTGGCTGCCGCGCTGGTCTGCCCGGGCAGAAATTCACGAGGAGATGGGGCGTGAGGCGTTGGCGGCAGGCAAAGGGCTGAGTGCTGCTGATCATTTAACAACGGCAGCTCTGATCTATCATTTTGCCAAGTTTATGGCGGTACAATTCCCTGAAGAAATGCGGGCGACGCATGCGAAAGCCGTAGAGTGCCATCGTCTTGCCTTGCCGCATATGGACCCTCCGGGTGAACGGGTCACGATTCCCTTCGAAGGCCATGAACTCTATGGAAATCTGCGCAAGCCAGCGGGGGTAAGAAATCCTCCGGTGGTGATCATGGTACCGGGACTTGAAGCGACCAAAGAGGAAATCTTTGGCTATACGCCAGCCTTGCTGGCGCGCGGTATGGCGACGCTGCCGATCGATGGGCCGGGGCAGGGGGAAGCCGAATACGATTTACCAATACGGGGTGATTATGAGGTCGTCGCCGCGGCGATTATCGATTGGATTGAAAGCCGCGATGATCTGGATGGTAATCGTGTTGGGATGTTTGGCGTCAGTCTGGGAGGGTATCACGCACCGCGTGCCGCATCGTTTGAGAAACGCATCAAGGCGTGTGTCGCGATATCTGGTGCTTATGACTGGGCCGAAAATTGGGCCAAAAAAACTGATCTCAACCGTGAAGTCTTCCGTATTCGATCCCATGCCAAAACGCTCGAAGAAGCCCATGAGAATGGCAAGACACTGACACTGAGAGATTGCGCGAAGAACATCACCTGCCCGATCTATATTATCGCTGGCGGGCTTGATCGGATCACCGCTGTTGAGGCAGCCAATCAGCTGGCCGCCGATGTCTCCGGGCCAAAAATTGTGTCGATCGTTGAAGACGGAAACCACGTTTGTCACAACCGGCCCTATAAGGTCCGTCCGCAAACGGCAGACTGGCTCGCCGATCAGCTTGGCGCATAGTATTTGCCCTTGAACTGCCGTTGACCGGACGGGACTGATCGGGCACATAAGGGAAACCATACGCTGCCGTATGGAATATGGAGAAATATGATGGATGGAGCGATAGGACAGCCGGTCCGGCGCAAGGAAGATCACCGGCTCCTTACCGGGAAAGGCGAATTTAGTGACGATCACAGCATGGAAAACCAATGCTGGGCAGTCATGGTGCGTTGCCCCTTTGCTCAAGCGGCGATTAAAGGAATAGATACGAGTGCAGCGACGGCCATGCCCGGTGTCCTCGGTGTCTTTACCGGTGCTGATTGTGAAGCCGATGGTCTTGGCCAAATTCCACACAGCCCCTTTCCATCGACCCAATTTGATATGAAGCTGCACGGCCCGGGTGGCAAGGTCGGCGATAACAGCTTTACCGGCATCAATACTGTCCTGCCAACGGATAAGGGTCGGTATGTCGGTGAAGCGATTGCCATGGTGATTGCCGAAACAAAAGCTCAGGCCGCAGAGGCGGCTGAAGCGGTCGAGATCGACTATGAAGTGCTCCCGGCAGTGACCCATACCAGGGCTGCCGCCGCACCTGACGCGCCGCGGCTCTATAACGAAATTCCCGACAATGTTTTTGTCGAAACCTACTTTGGCGACAAGGACGCAACCGACGCGGCGTTCGAAAAAGCTGATCACGTCGTAAAGATGTCGTTTGATATCCCGCGGGTGACGGGTGTTCCGATGGAGCCTCGCTCCGCCCTTGGCCTCTATGATCCAGATGAAGATAAATACACTATCTATGCTGGCAGTGGTGGCACGGTTCGCCAAAAGCGTGAAATCGCCTCAATTCTTGGTGTCGAGAATAATCAGGTGCGGGTTTATGCGCTGGATGTTGGCGGCAATTTCGGTACCCGTAACCGGTTGTTTGTCGAATTTCCACTCGTAGCCTGGGCATCAAAGAAAGTGGGCCGTCCGGTCAAAAATACTGTCGACCGGTCTGAAGCTTTTGTCAGCGACTATCAGGGGCGTGATCTGATCGTTGATATGGAGTTGGCCCTTGATGCAGACGGGACGTTCCGAGCGTTGCGGTCATCCAACATCAGTAACGTCGGCGCACATTGTGTGTCGCTGTCACCGCTCTCCAAAGGGTCCGGAATTATCACCGGATCCTATCGCATTCCGTTGGCGCATCTGCGATCCCGCGCAACTTTTTCGAATACGCCCCCGACCAATGCTTATCGCAGTTCCGGTCGTCCGGAGATCATCTACTGCGTCGAGTGCATGGTTGAAAAAACCGCACGGACCCTCGGCTTTGATCCCATTGAACTCCGTCGCAAGAATCTCGTGACGGATGACGAGATGCCGTACAAGAACGCTGTCGGGATGAATTACGATAGCGGTAAGTACGAAAAGAGCCTCGATATGGTGATGGGGCTCAATGACTGGGACGGATTTGACGCTCGTAAGGCAGAAGCGAAGTCGCGTGGAAAAATTCTTGGCCGGGGCGTGGCGCATTATGTCGAAAGCTCGATTGGCACTCCGGTTGAGCAGGCTGAGCTGC
>CALIBP010000254.1 GCA_938048165.1 uncultured Alphaproteobacteria bacterium
CGGCAGCGCCGATCGATCAACACAGCCCGTCAAGAAACTCGCGGTGAGGAAAACGGCAGCGAACCGAATTCGGTGATTAGTTAGGGCTTCTGGTTTCAACCAGCATCCAATTTGGATCCCGCGCCCGCGTATTGCGGGCAAATGTCCACAAATCTGTAATATCGGTGACCTGGTTTTCATCGCCGTCAACCACGACGCCCTCTTTATCCCGCGCAACATTAACCTGTTCTGAAACCACTTTGACGGTAATAAAGGCTGTCCGCCCATCAATGCGCGCCTCGATGATATCCACGTTTTTGATACCAATAACGGTCGTCTCAAGTGTTTCTCCAGCTTTTTCACGCTCATCGATCGCTATAGAAAAATTATCCAGAACTTCGTCATTTAACAGGCCGCGTAGCGTTTTTACGTCACCTTCCGCAAACGCCTGAACAATCATTTCAAAGGCGGCGGCCGCGCCCCCTTTAAAGGCCTCGGGATCAAAAGAGGGGTCAGCAATTTTGACCTCGGTCAAACCGGCAGCTATCGGATCATCAGGATCAATATTTTCAAAAACGGTATCCGACGACGCTGCCCTACGATCAGGCAGCTCTACAACATTATCATTTGGCTCCGCATCTCGGCGGCTTTCCGTTGTTGCCTCCGGAGGGCGTCTCTCATGGCCCGTTCGTTTGCCTAAAACGCTACGCAACCGCAATACGAGAAATGCTGCGATCATCGCAAATAAAATTATATCGAGTGCTTGGAACCCGTCGCCCATGTTAGTCTACCGATCAACCTTTTTCCGGAAAGTGGCCGTTATATGATAACAGGTACAATCTTAACAGATTATCCTGCGACTTTTGATCACAGCGAACCATCAGAACTAGAAACTAGGGTCTTCTAACCTAAATCGCAAGCATGCCTATATTCATTCTTCTCGCTTTTATCATTGTCCCTGTCGTCGAAATAGCCGTTTTTATACAGCTCGGTGGGGAAATTGGCTTATGGAACACTATTTTCCTTATTTTTCTGACCGCCATTATCGGGTCCTGGATGTTAAGACGTCAGGGGCTCGCGACATTACAACGCGCCCAGGAGAGTCTTGCGCGCCAAGTCTTTCCTGTCGCTGAAGTGTTTGACGGGCTGTGTTTAGTGGTAGCGGGTATTTTGCTGCTGACCCCCGGATTTGTAACCGACGCTATAGGATTCCTGTTGTTCCTGCCCTTCATAAGGCTGGTGTTGCGAACATGGATCTGGAAAACCCTGGCCCGATCAGAAAATGCCCGGGTCTGGGTCAATGCAGAACACCCAACAGCGCCATCCAGCAGCCAAAGTGATACTATTGACGGCGAATTTCGGGATATTACCCCTGAAAAATCCAGCAATGACACCAAGCTGCCGCCACACCGGGACAATCAATCATAAGCCGCCAAAGCGACGGTTAGATTAGGCAAAATCCCTCGTTTCCTTGTTTCAACAATAAAACCATGATAGCGACCTCTTATCTTATTCTTTGGAGATTTTATTGGCCGACCTACCGCCCGACGCACCCAATCCAGACCTCGCGATAGACAACACTGACGAAGAGCTGTTGCAGCCTCAAATCGGCATCGAAACACAATATATAAAGGATCTGTCGTTTGAAAATCCTGTTGGGCCCGGTGGCCCGGAAATTGTCTCGCAATCGCCAGAGGTTAGCGTCGAGGTGACAACAAGTGCGCGCGCACTGGAAGACGGCAAGTACGAAGTAGCTCTCGTTATTCGAGGCGAAGCTAAAACACCGGCTACAACCGTGTTTATCGTTGAGCTCACCTATGCCGGTGTTTTAACAATTTCGGATGTACCAGACGACGCGATCGGCCCGATCCTTCTGATCGAAGGCGCCCGGCTGCTCTTCCCCTTCGCGCGGAACATCGTCGCCGATGTTTCGCGAGATGGAGGCTTCCCGCCATTGTTCATAAATCCTATCGATTTTGTTCAGCTCTATCGGGATCAACACGTGGCAGAAGGCGCAACGAACGGGGTCGGAAACGCTTAACAAACCTCAGGCCGCGGGTTCACTTTTCCCACATTGGGTCATTTAAGCGCGCGATAAATTCAGCGTGCGCCGCTAATTCTTCCGCTGTCGGTTGATGTGGGCGAGGCAGTCTTGCCACCCGCTCAACCGCAACTGTGTTCGCGCTATCAGAAGCATCCGCCCCTAGAACAAGGCCCGGCTGACGCCCGCCGATAAGCTCAAGATAGACCTCAGCTAAAAGTTCGGCATCAAGCAACGCGCCATGCAAGGTACGCGCCGAGTTATCAATCTCAAAGCGTCGACATAACGCATCGAGACTGGCAGGAGACCCGGGAAATTTCTTGCGCGCCATCGACACCGTATCAATGGCACGACTGTTGGGAACAGGCTCACGCTCGATCCGGGCAAGCTCGGCATTGATAAAGCCCATATCAAAAGAGGCGTTGTGAATCACCAGAGCCGCGTCACCAATAAAGTCCAGAAACGCATCAACGATATCCGCAAACTCCGGCTTATCGGCTAAAAATTTATCGCTCAGCCCGTGAACCGCTTCCGCTTCAGCGGGCATTGCTTTTCTCGGGTTTATATACTGGTGATAAGTTTCACCGGTCGGCATGTGGTTGATTAATTCGAGGCAACCGATTTCAACCAGCCGATCACCATCTTTCGGTGACAGCCCGGTCGTTTCCGTATCTAAAACTATTTCCCGCATGCCTATCCGTTCAGCCATCGCGCAACCAGCCGATAATTTTGGTCAGCTGGTCTGATGTATTCCTCTTATTCAACCCGGATTGTACCACGATGTCTGCTCTTTTTCGCTTCTCAGTATCTGGCATCTGTCTTTGCAGCGTCGCCTCAAACCGTTCACGGGTCATACCCGGCCGCGCCAAAACGCGTTGCTCCTGGATAAATCGCGGTGCTGAGACCACCAGCGTCAAATCGCAAAGCTTGTCCGTTTCCACTTCAAAGAGAAGCGGGACATCCAGAACAACGGCAAAGAGTCTGTGCCCACGGCAGAGTTTGATAAATTTTTTCTGCGCGGCACGAACCAGGGGATGCATGATTTGCTCAAGCTGTTTCAGCGCTTCGGCGTTTCCAAAAACCTGCTGGCCCAGCGCGGCGCGATCTACCGCACCGTCAGTGACCACCCCGTCAAACACATCGCTAACAAACGGCACCGCATCACCGCCCTTGGCTAGCATCCTGTGAACAAGGGAATCAGAATCACAAACTGGCAGACCAAGCCTGTGCAGCATATTGGACGCGGTGGTTTTCCCCATGCCAATAGAACCGGTGAGTCCGATCACGACCGTCATTTAGGAACTGCTCCCAGCTAAAACATGCGCCCGCAGCGCGTCGGTCACGTCAGGTTCACGCCCAAACCAGGCCGCAAATCCAGGGCGCGCCTGATGCAACAACATGCCAAGACCATCAACAGTCGGGTTACCGCGCTTTACGGCTTCACGCAGTAAATTTGTTTCGAGGGGGCTATAGACGATGTCATTGACGATTGCCGTTTTCGGCAAAGTATCAAGCTCTATATCTAACGCAGGCTGACCGCTCATTCCTAAAGTCGTTGTGTTTACCAAAAGCGTGGCGTCATTGAATGCGTCCGCCCGCTGGTTCCAATCCACAACATCAATATCGCCACCAATTTCCTCTCGCATTCGCTCAGCGCGCTCTAGCGTTCTGTTGGTTAAACGAATGGTGCCGGCACCGTAATCCTGCAATGCAACAATGATCGAGCGCGCGGCGCCGCCAGCGCCGAGAACCACAACAGGGTTCTGTTTGACGATGTTTAGATCCGCCGCCGCTGATAATGATTCTATAAACCCATACCCATCCGTATTACGCCCCTCAAGCGAGCCATCCTCCTGAACAACAATTGTGTTCACCGCCCCGATACGCGTCGCCAAGTCATCTGAATGATCCACGATTGCCAGAGCTGCTTCTTTGTGCGGCACGGTTAGATTAGCGCCAGCAAATCCAAGTTTTGGGAGGGCCGATAAAGCAACTGCCAGGTTTTCAGGCGCCACCGCAAGCGGAATATAGCAGCCGTCAATCCCATACTGATCAAGCCAATATCCGTGTAAACAGGGCGACAAAGAATGACCAACCGGCCATCCGATAATCCCGGCGATCTTTGCATTTCCAGTTCCACTCATTCAGCGACTGCCCCCTGCAGACGAAGATAGTCGAGAAGAGGTAATAACGGCAAACCGAGGATCGTAAAATGATCGCCGGTGATCCGGGAAAATAGCTGAATGCCGCGTCCTTCAACTTTATAACAGCCCGGCCCTTC
>CALIBP010000255.1 GCA_938048165.1 uncultured Alphaproteobacteria bacterium
GTACAGATCGGAGAGGAGTTTGAGGAGGCCGGTATTCCGCATGTTTATATGGAATATCAGCCTTCACCTTGTGCACCCGAAAAAGCACCGTAAACTACGGGGACAACAGGAATAGAGCCAGATGCGCATTATTGAAGAATATCTCGCCCCCAAGAACACCGGCTGGGCGACCGAAATGAAGGCCGGACAGGTACTCCGGCTCACCGCGCGTACGATCATCGATTTCGTTGCCTTTGATCAAAATAACTACGGTGAAGCCTTTGACCAAGCCCCGACCAAGGAAGCCAGCAACTGCATCTATCTGAAAAGAGGCCATCAGATGCTCTCCCGACGCGGTGCCCCCTTGATGACAATGATCACCGATGAATTTGACGGCATCGGCACACACGACATGCAGTTTGGCATGTGTGGCCGTTCTCGCCATAAACGCGCCAAGGAAGAGGGTCGCCTTGGTGAATATCTTCATGGTGACAATATGGAGCTGCCAGACCATGGTTGTTCGGAAAACCTTACATGGGCGCTGGAACCGTGGGGTATTCCGTATGAGAATATCCCGAGCCCGGTAAATTTTTTCCAGAATATGGCGATAGACCAACAGACAAGCTGCATGAAACGCACCCAGATCCGTCCGGAAAACCCGGTAAATCTGGAGCTGCGGGCCGAACGAGACCTGTTAGTTGGATTCAGTGCCTGCCCCGATATGGCTTCAAAGACCCGGGGTCTCGAAGTTAAAGCGACCGTTTACGAACCGTAATCGAAATTAAAGAATTGGAATTTCATCCATGAATGTTATCACCGAAGAAACCGTCTCACCGCAAAAAGGCTGGATGGGAAATATCGATAAAGGGCAGATATTGCGGATAACGGGCCGTAGTGTCATCGATTTCAACGCCTTTAAGCGCGACGACATTCGTGAATATTTCGATACGGCGCGCACCCGTATCTATAACCTCAACATGTACCCGACCAAGGGCCATCGGCTGTTTAGCAAGCAGAACAACCCGATGATGCGGGTGCTGGAAGATGGTTTTGCTGGTATTGGCCTGCATGACCTGCAATCCGGCCATGGCTGCGCCGACGGAATGCTATCGGTCCTCTCCCCTCTTGAGATGACCTTCGAGAATTTGCCCGATCCGATGGGATTATTTCGCAATCTCGACATCAGTCAGGACGGTCGCATCCGCCCCAAACCAAAGGGCCCACCCGAGCCAGTCGCCATCGACCTCGAAGCCGAGATAGATCTGATCTGCGCCATCATGAACTGCCCGGCCTCTGAGACATCCGCTTCAGGCGCCGACGCAACAATTACCATTATACAGCCCTGACCGGCCGGTAAGGAGAAAAGACATGAAAATTATCAGTGACGAATTTGTACCGGCGAATAGCGGTTGGGGCGCCCCAATGCAAAAGGGCCAGGTTTTACGGCTTACCGCCAAGACTATTATCGATTTTGCCTGCATCAATCTGCACAATCTCGATGAACGGTTCGATCAGGCCCGCACCAAGGTCTACAATATGAAGCTTTGGATATCGACCGATGATGTGCTGTACAGCAAGCTCAATAATCCGATGATGACCATCATCGAAGACCAGTTTGCCGGTCAGGGCTATCATGACCTGCAATACGGCACCTGCTCCGGGCCGCGCTATGCCCGCGCCAAGGAAGAAGGCCGCTTAAACCAGTATCATCATGGTGATGCTATCCCGATTCCTGATCGCGGCTGTTGGGAGAATTTGATCGACGGATTTAGCCAGTGGAACGTTCCGCCGGAACTCATTCCCAGCCCGCTCAATATCTTTCAGCATGTCGATATCGATACGGCGTCTGGCGAGATTCAACATACGCCCAACCGGCCTAAAGACCCGATTTATGTCGATTTTAGAGCGGAAATGGATTTGGCCGTTGCCGCCAGTGCCTGCCCGGATTTGGCTGCACCGGAATTCGGCCAGCCCATTCAGGCGATGATTTACGAACCTTAATCGAAGGCGGCTGCCGTCCGCCGGGCAAAGGTCTCAAAATCGGTCGGCACCCGTCCAAGAATCCAGCCGAGCGTCTTGTCACTGCCGACCAGCCCATGCATGTCATAATAGGGAAACATCTTCGCCATGGTCGCAAGGGTGAAGTCACTGAACCCAAGCGCCCGCCCATGATCGAGGAATTCATCTAAAGGTTCTTTTTCGGCAACAATCTCCTTACCGAGAATGGATGACAGTATCTCGGCTTTCTCTCTGAGAGATATCACCGGCCCGGCAATCTCAAACATGCCATTGGCGAAGCCGTCATCGGCAAGCACTTTTACCGCGGCTTCAGAAACATCTTCGAGATCCACCAGGCTCATCGGCGCGTCAATATCATAGGCCATGCGGTGAACCCCGGTTTCCGCCATCTTTTCCCAGGCTGGCAGCATATTCTGCATATAGGAACCGACCTGCAGGATCGTGAAAGACAGTTTAGAATTCAGGATCGATTGTTCGACGAAGTGGCGTTCCCAATGATGCGGCAAGGCCTCTATCTGTGTGTGCAACACCGAATGAAACACCAGCCGCGACACATTGCACGCCTGGCAGGCAGCAATGATATTATCGCCATTCAGACGCTCGTTTGGATCCATATTTGGCGCGATGTAATAGACTGCATCGACCCCGTCGGCGGCGCGTAATACATCTTCGGAAATGGCCAGGTCGCCCGTGATGGCCTCTGCCACTCCTGCCGCTTTGACAGCTTCCAATGAGCTATTGCTGCGTACCATTGCTCGAACATTTTGCCCATTGGCAACGAGTGCCTTCACGATAGCCTGGCCGGTTTTTCCAGCAGCACACGTAACCAAAATCATTGGCCAACCCTCTCAATCAATTTTTTTCAGACAATAACGGGATTCTTTAGGACGAACACCCACTTAATTGCGCGTTCTTTCCAACCCAATAATACCAAAAATAAAATAGTGTCACCACTTTATTTATTACTCTATGACGCAGCGCATTTTAGGCTTCAACCTTTTTTCAACCAATATTCTATAGCCTCTGGCGGCTCTAATAAAAATCGTTGGTTGGAGAGTGTGAAATTCCGGCAATTGCGCGGAAAACTGGGTTTAATCAATCAACAGTCGAAAACCTCGCGCTTTCGGCTGCTGTTGACGCACGCCTGTCCGGCAAGGCTGAAAAAGCGGAAAAACATATAAAACTGGCGTTAAAACGATTTCCAAATGATCCGGATACCCTGCATCAGGCCGCTCTCATCGCCCGTGATCGGGGCCGAATGAGCCGTGCCTTACAGCTAATAGAAAGGGCCGCTGACCATTCCCCACAATCCGCCCCGATTCTCTGCGATATGGGACTTCTTTTTAAGAATGCCGGCGACAATGACAAATCTATCGCCTGTCAAAGGCGTGTTTGCAGCCTGGTTCCGGAGTCGGCGCGAGCCTGGTCTAACCTGGGGACGGCGCTCAATGCCGCTGGTCAATTTGAGGAAGCGCTTCGCGCCCTGACCCGCGCCATAGACATCAATCCCCATGAACCAGAATTCCATTTCAACCAAGGAAATGCCTATCTCGGCAAAGGCGACCTCAATCCGGCAATAGCCGCCTATGAACGAACGGTTGAACGTGCGCCCACCCACCTGAAGGCCTATATCAACCTCGCTTCAGCCCAGAAAGATATCGGTCGTATATCGCACGCTTAAAAAACCCTCGCCGCCGCAGCACAACAGGCCCCTTCACACCCTGATGTGTTGTGGAATGAAGCGCTGTTAATGCTTAGCCAGGGTGACTATCAAAACGGTTGGGCAGCCTACGAGGCACGCCGCTCTATTCCGGGATTCGCTATTCGACATCAGGATAAGCCAGGCTGGGAGGGCGACGACCTCGAGGGCCGCAAGCTGTTAATCCATGCCGAACAGGGGTTGGGCGATAGCCTTCAGTTCTGCCGGTATCTCGAACATTTTTCTAAAAGCGATATCGAGTTTGCCGTCGAACTACCCAACCGCCTGCTGCCGCTTCTTTCCTGTTTACCAACCAGCGACCACCATATTGCGGCGGGGAAAAACACCCGTTTCGACCTTCAGGTCCCGTTAATGTCTTTGCCCTTTCTGACGGGGCAACCCAAAAGCTTCGCCCAACCCACAAAGGCCTATCACGACAACCTCGTAGCCGATTGGCGTAAACGCCTTCCCACCAGCGGCAAGTTCCGCGTTGCCATCTGCTGGCAAGGCAATCC
>CALIBP010000256.1 GCA_938048165.1 uncultured Alphaproteobacteria bacterium
TTGCGCCACCGCGAACTGGCCGGCCGGATGAAACACGTACTGCCGGACATGAGCCCGTACATTGGCGAGGTGTGGATTCCGCGTCGGCGGGCGATCGTGATGGAGCAGATGGCGAGCATCGACCTCCAGCGCTCGGCCAACGCCCCGCGCTTCAGTCAACACGGCGGCACGGTCCCGGAGGATTTCAAACTAAACATCACCGCACCGGACGGTGAGGTGCGCTACACCATCGATGGCACCGACCCGCGCGGCGCAAACGCCAAGCCGTTCACCGGGCCGATCGCTTTCGACCGCCATACCACCGTCAAGGCACGCGCGCTGGCGGACGGCAAATGGAGCGCGCTCACCGAGGCCACCTTCACGCCGGAGCCGCTTGGTTTTCCGGTTCGATTCACCGAGGTGATGTACGACCCGATCGGCGGCAGCGAGTATGAGTTTGTTGAACTGCTAAACGTCAGCCAGACCGAGGTCGACCTGAGCTGGCACCGCATCAGCGGCATCGATTTTCAGTTTCGGCTGCAGGCCAGGCTTGGCCCGGGCGAACGCATTCTGCTTACAAATGCAATCGACCTCGAAGCCTTGGCCAAGCGCTATCCTCGACTCAAGATTTACGGGAGATACAACGGCACCCTGGCCAGAGGCGGTGAAAAACTGGTGCTCAAGAATCCGCTTGGCCAAACGTTGGTGACGTTCAAGTACAACGATAAGGCCCCTTGGCCAAGCGCTGCCGCCGGCGAGGGCCACTCCATCGAAATCATCGATCCCTTGGCCAACCCCAAAGACCCCGCCAACTGGAAAGCCAGCACCAAAAAGGGCGGCACCCCGGGAAAATAAAATGACTAAGCCTTGTAATCGGCTGGCCTCATTTTAGCATCGCGTTGTTCTCATGCCGGACGATATTTTCATCAGTTACGCACGGGCGGATCGGGAGCGGATCAATCCAATTGTTGACGCGATGCGAGCGGTTGGTGTCACATTTTGGATCGATGAGGGTCAGATTCATGCTGCAACGCTGTGGTCTGAGGAGATTGTCGATGCAATAAACAACTGTACGGCGATGGTCGTCGTTCTCTCGGACAACTCGACCGGTTCAGACAATGTAGTCAAGGAAGTCATGCTGGCTTCCGAGTTGAAAAAACCGATTTTGCCGATTTATCTGGAGGAAACGGAAATACCGCGAAAACTCCAATATCAGTTGGCAGGAATACAGCATTTGGAAGTATACGGCCGTGATATATCCAATCTGGCGGGTGAATTGCCTAAATCGCTTAACCGGATGGGTGTCCAGACGTCGTCTCCGAGTTCGGGTGCTTATACTCACCATAATGTTACCCAGAGCAAACCGGCTATCAGACTAAGTAAAAAGGCGAGGGCCAAGTTGACCATAGCCAGTTTGTGCCTTGTTGCGTTTATAGTCGGGTTGACGATTCGACCGTCTGTTGAACAAGCCCCGGTCAGTGTTACTCATACAGCTGATGGGACACCATTTCATGTCACGGAACTCCTGGGTGAAAATAAGATTATCACACCAGATTCGGGATCAAATATCGCAATATCACCTGATGGTGAACATGTGGCAGTAGTTACTTCCGTGGAAGGTCAGAATTCACTTCATCTTCGGAATTCGAAGTCAGCCAAATGGCTTACTATTGGTGAGGCGATTGAACCTTCTAATATCTTCTTTTCCCCGGATTCCCAGTGGCTTTTCTTTACGAGTAATAGCAATGGTTTACGGGCATATTCACTTACGGACGGTACGATTCAAACAGCGGTTCCGGAGATTCAAGCTATGGGTGTTGCTTTTGGTAATGACCGGCTTATTTATCCGAAACATTACCGTTCAGGATTATTCCTTTTGAACAGGGTTACTCAGGTTGAAACAAAGTTAACTACCCCGTCGAGCGACACATTGGGCCATTTTTGGCCGCAACTTTTGCCAGATGGAAAGCATGTGATGTACACTGATTTTATCCCTGAGTTGCATAAAACTACGGTACGGATTTGCGCTCTGGATGGCAGCATGGACGAGGTGTTGATATCCAATGCGTTCACGGCAAAATATGTATCCCCGGGATATGTATTGTTCGTTCGGGAAGGCAACTTAATGGCGGTAAAATTTGACAAGGATCGAAATCAACTTTCAGGCAGCCCTGTTCCAATGGTTAACGATGTATATGTGGAATCCGCACAAGGGTACGGGGGCTATTCGATTTCGGATAATGGGATTTTGGTCTATACCAAGGAATCCGAGGTGGAGCCGTTGTTTAAGTTTTATTGGGTAGATAGAAAAGGGGAGGAGTCGGCCCTTCCACTGGAGGCGAAGCAATACGGTTCGTTCGATTTATCACATGACGATTCGCAACTTGCCATGACCATGGACGAGGCGAATAACCGCGATATCTGGGTGTACGATTTTCAAACCGGCATCCGAACCCGTTTGACGGACAAGACGAACGTTCAGATGAATCCTCGGTGGGTGGGGAAAGATGGTCATTCCATTCTTTACGTGGATGATGTGCCTCCGTATAGCCTGTCTCTCTATGACCTCAAACAGCAAGATAGCCAGCCTTTGTTAGTGGAACAGTATGACTCCTTTCAACCCACCGTCAGTGCTGATGGGCATTGGGTTGTTTTCAGTCAAATCGTGCCCACTCAGATGAATAATTTGTTGGCTTTGAACCTCTTGGATCGTGCTAAAACTCCTGTCAGGGTGACGAAATACAACGAGATGATGGGAGCCATTTCGCCCGACGGAAACTATGTTGCTTATCAATCGAATCCCAACGGTAAACACCAAATTTACATTATCAGAATATCGGATTCCAAAAACCCACGTCAGGTAACTATCAACGGAGGGGAATCTCCCATGTGGGCGAGGGATGGCTCGGAATTGTTTTTTCGCAACGAGTCAGGGTTGCATTCCGTTGCTTTCAATCCGGAAACGGGGGAAATAAAAGCCAAGTCCACGCTCGTATTCACTAATGAGTTTGCCCGAGTTCAAAATAGCCCAGGCATAGAGCCTTCAGCAGACGGCAACCGCTTTTTGGTATTAAAAAAAGCGGATCAATCCACGGCAAACCGGCTTCATTACATTTTCAACTTTGACGAGTTGCTGCGGCAAAGAATGGAGTAGCTTCGTTGGAGTGATCACAGTTCAGCCCCCGATGGCGGGGTTGAGCCAGGGTGTGCGGGCGTAGAACCAGAACGGTTTCATCGTCTCGACGTGGCCGTCTGACAGCGCATTGACGCTCCTGCCGCCGTGGCGCAGGTGAGGGCCGCCCCACCACGGATTGCTGGTGCCGGTCATGCACGGCGGGCAGCCGGAGCCGTTGATCATCACCGCCGGGTCGCCGATCATGAATGCCCCCAGCTTGGTTGTGGAATTGACGTCCACACTGGGCCGCTTGCTGGCGTTGGCCTGCACGCCGGAGTCGACGAGGTAGACGACCTTCGCGTGGTTCTTCACATTCGAATCCTTGGTGTGCACGTATTTGACCCAGTGGCTTAACTCGCCGCCAAGCACGTGGTTCATCGCGTAGTCGGTGGCTGCGGGATACGGGAACGGCGTCCC
>CALIBP010000257.1 GCA_938048165.1 uncultured Alphaproteobacteria bacterium
TGGCAGGCATTAATCTTTAAAGACTGTTACTAATCTGAATATGAAAACTGGCTCCAACCTATTTACCGCTATGCTCTGCGTATTGACCTGCGCGGCCTTCACGTCAGGACCCGCACAGGCGCAGAAACAAAAACCGATCTATTGCCAGAATAATGGATTTGCGGTGCTGGCCGCCGAGATTGCAAAAGCCAGGAAAGCCGGCCTCGATGTTGCCGTGATTGACGCCGCCCAGAAACGATATGAACGCGCCCGACGCTGGCGGATGCGGGCTCGTGGCGCTGAGTGTCAAGGATTGCTCCGCAACGCATATAACGACCTCCGGCGGGCTGCCGAAGGAAGATCTTCGGCCTCAACGGTCGGCATTCGATGCGATGCGGCAAATCTCAAACGTTTGTCTGATGCCATCGCTATCGGCCGCAAGGCAAAACTCGACCACGCGATAATCCGTTCCGTGCAATCTCGCTACCTGATTTCCAAAAAGCTGCTGGCACAAAGCAAGCCAGAGAGTTGTGCGCGCCAGATTGCCTCGGGATTACAAACCCTGAAGAACGCCCATGCAGCACAGGCCATAAAAACCAAAACTCTCGCGCGGGGGGTTCAATGTAACGATAGCGGCTTTAGCGCCCTCAATGCCGAGATGCGGACTGCCCGCATTACCGATCTCGCCCCCGTGGCGATCAATTCGGCTAGAAACCATTATCGCAAGGCTCGCCGATTACGCCGCAAGAAGAACGCCGATGCCTGCGCGGCTCAGCTCAATGCCGGCCTAAAAGCCATTCAGAACGCGCGTTAATAGAGTCCCGGTAGCTTTCTTCCAATTGATATACCGGCATTGTCCAACGTAGTATCTCTCTAGGACCGACCTAGGGAGTTAGGGACAAAATGTTCGCTGAAAATCAGGCTATACCGCTATTTCCAACTTTTGTTTGGATGCATCGCCTTACACCTGAAGACACCACCCGGATAAACCATACCATCCGTACCAAATTACTCTCATTACTAACCCCTGGCGCAGATAAGTTGGAGAACTTCAGACATCAGACCGAGCAAAACCTTCACACGCTAAACGAATTTCAGGAATTCAATCAGGTTCTTATGACGGCAGCCAAAGGCGTAATTGACTTTATGCAGGTCGCGGAAGAGGGAATCGAGATCACCAGTTGCTGGGCTAACATCAACACCAAAGGCGGGGTTACTCAACCACATACTCACCCGAACAATTATCTTGGTGGTGTCTATTATGTCGACACACCCGAAAATTCAGGGTCAATTACTTTCGAAGACCCACGGGCCCAACCGAAATTAATTTCGCCTCGAGTTCACAAATCGACCGGAGAAAATTCTGGATATACCATTCTAAATGTCGAGCCAGGAATGCTCCTGTTATTTCCGGCATGGCTCGTTCATTCCGTAAAGCCAAACCCCTCTAATCAATTGCGCATCAGCGTTAGCTTCAATTTGATGTTCAGCGCCTTCACCGAAAAAGTCAGCCCCGTTCAATGGCAAGGCAACGTGCCGACGACATGACAGCTGTCAAGCTATTGTGCCGACGTTTTATCCTCGTCTGAGGCAAAGATCAGGCATTTTTGAAACAATTCCGTCTCCCTGGTAAAGACCAACGGCGTACGCCCTATCTCCAACCTGTTCATGAGTGCAACCAGTAAGGAGATAACACATGTTACAATCCAGATCGATTTTTCTCGCGATCGCCACCGCCGCCTTTATCACCGGTGGGGCGCCTGTCGGGGCCGCCAACCAGACTGTCACCTGCGACAGCAGCGGTTTTAACGCGTTGCTTGGAGAGATCACCCGCGCCAAAGACAGTAAAGCCAATCCACAATTGGTGGCATCCGCTCAATCGCGCTATGAGCTGGCAATGAAACTACGGGCCCAGAAAAACATGCCGGGCTGCACGCAGCAGCTCAATGCCGGAATGACGGCGATCAGTAAGGCAAAAAAATAGCCTGGTTCTGCCGATAACACCTTTTTTCTGACCGTAACCTGACGCGTCGTCTCCCTGACCTCCCCGCCAAAACCCGGCGACGCGTCACTTTTTTACAACGCGTGATAGAAATTCATCAATTTCCAACGATTCTGGCATAGAGTTGGATCATGGATATTACGGGTTTCATCGCCAACATGCCGAAGGCAGAGCTGCACCTCCATATCGAAGGCACGCTTGAGCCAGATATGATGATCAGCCTCGCTGAGCGGAACAACGTCTCCCTGCCTTATGCGTCGGTCGAAGACGTACACGCGGCCTATAATTTCACCTCACTGCAGGATTTCCTCGATCTCTACTACCAGGGCATGGAAGTGTTACAGACTCCGTTTGATTTCTATGACCTGACCAATGCCTATCTCACCCGCTGCTTCGCCCAGAACGTTACCCATGTGGAAATTTTCTTTGACCCACAGGGTCACACCTCCCGTGGCTTGGCCTTTGAATCCGCTCTAGACGGGATTACCTCCGCTCTCGATGAAGCGGAACGCGCGCTTGGTATTAGCTCGAAACTGATTATGTGCTTTCTGCGTCACCTATCGGAAGAGGATGCGTTCGAGACTCTGGAAGCCGCCCTGCCCCACAAGGATCGTATCTTCGGTGTCGGGCTGGATTCATCGGAGAAGGATCACCCACCGCCCAAATTCATGCGCGTTTTCAAGGCCGCTCGGGAAGCCGGCTTTATTGCCGTCGCCCACGCCGGTGAAGAAGGATCTGCTGCCAACGTCGCGGATGCGGTGGATCTGTTAGAGATTTCCCGGATTGATCACGGCAATGCCGTCCTCGATGACTCTGCCCTGACTGACCGGTTATCGGCGGCACAAATCCCGCTCACCATGTGTCCGCTTTCCAACTTGCGGCTGCGCGTTGTTGATGACCTGGCGCAACACCCGGTCCGGCTCACGCTGCAGGCGGGGTTGCTCGCAACCATTAACTCAGACGACCCGGCCTATTTCGGGGGCTATATCTCGGAGAATTTTCTCGCCGTTCAGCAAGCCCTAAACCTGTCCCTCGAGGAAATTTGTCAACTCGGACGAAACGCCTATTTAGGCTCGTTTATGGATGACGATCAAAAGGCTATCGCCTTGGCCAATTTCGACGCTTTTGCCGCCGAAAACGCAGCCTAACTCAGACCAACAAGCCAGTCCCGAAACGCCTGGAAGGCCGGCTCCTCAGCGCGGTGCGGCTTATAGAGCAAGTGCCACTGCACGCCTTTGGGAACAGAAACATCAAATGGCGCCACCAGCCTGCCCGCCGCAAGGTCATCATCAATATAGGGCCGGATCCCCATTGCAATGCCCAGCCCGTCCACTGCCGCCTGTTGTGCCTGCCCGTAAAAATCAAACTCCGGGCCGTTCGCCGTTGCTCCCGTAATACCCGCCGCCTTCAACCAAAGTTCCCAGTCATCGGGAGAATGAGATACCCGCAACAAGGTCGCCTTCTTCAAACCAGCGGCGCTTTTGAGCTTTTTGCCAAAGGCAGGCGAACACACCGGTGTGAGATCCGCAGCGACAATCGCCTCTGTTGTTAAATTCGGCCAGCTGCCGTCACCGAGTGTAATACCGCAGGTCCAGTCTTCACTGAACGGCGCCGCCACGCCGCCGGTGGCAATGTGGACATCAACTTCTGGCGCCGCTTTTTGGAAATCACCGAGCCGCGGGATCAGCCACTTGGTCGCAAAACTCGGACCGACGCCGACGGTCAGCACCTGTCGTTTGGATAATGAGGTGACCTGCTCTGTCAGATTGGAGAGCGCGTCGAAGATCTGGGTCAGACCCGGCTGATAGGCTTTGCCCGCTGATGTCAGCACCAACCGGTTGGCCGTCCGCTGAAACAGCTTCACCCCGAGACGTTCTTCGAGCAGTTTGACCATCCGGCTGACAGCCGCCGGCGTGACATTCAACTCCCCCGCCGCATCCTTGATACTGCCCAGCCGCGCCGCTGCCTCGAAGGCACGGGCACCATTTAAAAAGGGAATTTTTCGGGTCATTAGCATCAGTTTATTTAATGCTAACCCCAAAATAAACCAGTTTGTTTTTTGGCCTTACTAGGCGTCATAAAACAGGCGGAGGTTTTCATATGTCGGTACTCACCCTCGCCATAATCTGCGTG
>CALIBP010000258.1 GCA_938048165.1 uncultured Alphaproteobacteria bacterium
CTGGCGTAATATGCATCCGTTTGAAGGGAAGCGTATAAGTGATAAACCTCACCGGTTCGAGCGACATGAGGCAATTCCCAGGAATTTATCAGAGACAGCCGTCTACTGTCGGCTCCTTCGCTTCTCGTCAATGACAGAAGATTAGCATCAAGCACCCATCGGGCATCCCCATTGCCTACGGGCGTTATGGCATTAAAATCCAGTATTGGTGCAATTAACGGGGTCGTCCCAGGGTCGTCTTCATTGCGTAATCCACGCCAGAAATAGCTTTGGGCAGAGGCATAGTTTTGCCCTTTGAAGCCTTCGACAAATGCACGGTTTGTAAGGGTGTCGTCACTCGTAAAGTCGTATCGCTGGAGGTAGGTATCGTCGGAGGTAAGTCGAATGTCCGCGCCTGCGCGCCACGTATTGTTTAAATCTGCTCTGAAATCGGAAAAGAAATGCCCCCGAAACCCTTGCTCTCCTGACTGCTTGGTTCCATGGGTCGCACTGCCAGTAAGTTTGGCCTCGGCGTCAACAAATCGTTGCCTATATTCTCCAGCGAGAACCAATCCTTCATTGGTCGTTATGATAGGACGAATAGTTGCATCCTTGTCGGGCGCAATATTGAAATAGTATGGCGTTTCCAAAATAACGCCGAGAACGGATTCAGAGCCGTAGCGGGGCGCCAGAAACCCGCTTCTCCGTTTGACTGTTGGATCAGGGTGAACAAGGTACGGCGTATACAGGACAGGAATTCCGAAAAACTCCATGAAGGCATCCCGGTACTCGATACTTTGTTCCGCCTTATTGTGTACGACATCAATCGCTTTAATACGCCATAGTGGGGTCCCCGATTTGCTTTCACAGGTCCGGCAGGGAGAATAGACAGCTTTGCGTAATTCGGTTCGTTCTCCGCCGACACGGCGTCCGCCGACGGCAGCCATGCGGGCTTCGTCTACCATCAAAATTCGAATGTTTTGGACTATACCGTCTTTAAAGTCGCCGGTTAGTTCGACATGGTCAGCAAAAACCACATCGCCGCTTGGCTCCATCAGGACCACATTACCTGTTGCCGTTACGATATCCTGTTTTTGGTTGTAGCTAACTGTATCGGCGCGAAGCACTCGGTCTCCCTCGACCATTTCAACAGACCCAGTTGCGATGACGAGGCCTAACTCCCGCTCATGTCTAAGGCGGTCTGCTTTGAATAACTTGTTGCCGGATTTTTCCGTCGTGGTTTGTTGTTGCGTCGTCTGAGAGAGGGACGGTGCGTTGTTGAAAAGAATCAACGTGCTGCAAAGGAATACGGTCAATAATTTTTGCACTGATCTAGCCGTCTTCCAAATGAAACAATAACCCGGCCCCTAATAGACATCCCACGGTCGCGGGGCTCCACGCTGCCAAGAACACAGGCAGGCGCGAAGAGAGCCCTAAAGCATAGGCAACGTCGGTCGTAAAGTAGATCAAAACGCCAGTGGCGACACCAACAATCACAATTCCTGTGGCACCGCCTCGACGCGTTGGTCGCATTGTGAAGCCGGCGGCGAACAGGATCATCGCACAGAGTAGGATGGGATCAGCAAGCTGAGAATGCCAGTAGAGTCGATGACGAAGCCCGGAAAAACCGGCTTTTTCGAGGACCTCAATAAATCCCGGGAGCGCCCAGAAGGACATCGTCTCGGGTTTCGCGAAACTGTCCTGAATATTCTCTTGGGTTAAATTTGTAGGGAGCGACAATTTGGGCACAGTTGTGAGCGGTTTTTCTGGGGCTGTTATTCTCACGTTTTCGAGGTGCCATTGCTTGTTCCCGAGAGTTGCTGTTTCGGCATCTAACCGTGATGCAAAATTCTCTTTGCCATGAAATTTAAATATAATGACGTTGCGCAGGGACATTGTTGCGGGTGTTATCTTTGAGGCATGCAGAATGTAATTCCCGCCTGGAATTGGTTGCCGAAGCCACAATCCTTTGCCTGATATTGCCGCCAGGCTGTGATCGCCTTTAAAATATCTGGCTTCCAATTGCTCGTAACGAAACATCATTGCCGAAGCAAACGGGTTATAAACCGTAACTTTTACAACACCGATCATTGCCGCGACGATAATCACTGGTGTTAAGAATTCCCATGCCGAGACACCGGAAGAACGAGCGACGACCAATTCGTGATGTCGGTTTAGACGCCAAAAAGCCATCATACCGCCAAATAGGACCGTGAACGGGATAGCTTTTTGCGCAAGGTGCGGGAGTTTAAAAAGGACCATCGCCATTATATCTGTAATCGTCACATTCTTCAGGCTCGCCGTACGACGCATAATTTCGATGGTGTCGAATAGGCCGATGAGTGCGACCAATACCAAAAGTATCCCGAACCACCAGGTTAGAAATTGGCGGCAGATATACGCTGCAAATGTTGGATGAAGTCGCATTAGGAAGCACCCGGTTCAGTGAGTGTTTCTGGTGGTCGGCTAGACTGTTGCTTTCGTCCGACTTTTATGTCGCTCAAGAACCAAGCACTAATGATGATTGGAAGAATTGGAATGACATACATTAAGAACGCAAAATGTGGTGATTTCTCGGCGAGATTCTTGACCCCTAAATGACTGGTTTCCAGAACAATCACAACGGCTACGGCCACGAGCACCCGCCAAAGCTGGCCACGACGGTTAAAGTTACCGCAAAGAAGCAAAGCTATTCCAACAAATGTGAAAGCTAATGGGAAAAGGGGAGAAGACAGACGGTGATGTCCCTCCATGATTAGTTTGTTATAGACCCATTTATCATCTGGATTAGGTTTGAACAAAGTTGTCAGATAACGTTCTCGCGGTTCGCGCCAGCGTGTGATTGGGTCCTTCGTTATGGTCCCGATATCAAACGAATAGCGATCAAAGTAGAGAAGTGAAAGTCGTCCATCTTTGGCATCGACTTGCTGTCTATTGCCGTTCACCATCACGACGCGCGGGCCTTTCTCAGTCGACACGATGACGCCACGCTCAGCCATCATTGTTATCGGGCTCTTAGGAGAGCGAGCATCGTGGATTACGATACCAGATAATTCCCCGGTGCCGGTCTTGTTCCGCACATATACCGTTACATCTTTCATGACGGGATTGAAAACGCCTTCCTGGAGAAGAACCGTCGGCAGAGAGTTCCGCAATGAAAACTGAAGATCCTTAAATTCGCGATAGGATGCCGGGATGAAATATGTTGTTAGTGAATAACAGATGACTGTTACCAGGGTCGCGAGAATAATGGCGGGACGGGCAATCATAAACTGGCTGCATCCTCCCGCTCGAAGGACCACCAGCTCACTGTCTACCAGCAGTCGATTGTAGGTAAACATCACGGATGCAAATACGGCGATTGGCAGGATGACGGCAAAGAATGTTGGCAGCAGCAAGAGTGTGAAATATACGAACAAAGGAATAGATAGTCCCCGGTTGACGATCATCTCGATAAATCGCAATGACTGCGTCAGCCAGACAACACATGTCAGAGTCGCCGCAACAAAAATTGTTGCGCCTAGGAGCTGACGAAATATGTACCGGACTATTCTTTTCACGTTTTAACTATAATCCTGTAGTCGGCTCACTGTTGTAAGAAAGCGCATTGTTGGCACTCATTCTGAATGATTGCTGCAGAACTCTATGGTTCGGGTTGCGCAAGATATTGCATTCGTTTTGCTTCACGCCGCCCTCGGCTAACTGAATCCAGAATGACGCCACAGACTAAGGATATAAAGGCGAGGACCATAATGCCTGTTGTGAGGATCGCAGTTGGCAAACGCGGAACGAGACCGGTTTCGAAGAAGGTTGCCAATAGAGGGTAGGCGAGGACGAGAGAAAGGGCGGCGAGCACTAGAAAAATCGTGCCAAAAAATTTGAATGGTCGCATTTCCTTAAAGAGAAACAAGATTGTCGTCATTATGCGCATACCATCGCGATAGGTGTTGAGCTTGCTTGAAGAGCCTTCGGGTCTGGAAAAATAGGGAGCGTGCACCTCATCGACTGGCATCTTCATTTCCAGGGCATGGATTGTTAGCTCGGTCTCGATTTCAAATCCTGTCGCCAAAGCAGGGAATGATTTTACGAAACGGCGAGAGAATGCGCGGTATCCAGACAGGATGTCCGTGAACCTACTGCCAAACAACCATCCAACAAAGCCGGTAAGTGTTTTGTTGCCTGTGCGATGTCCCATTCGGTACGCGTCACTACTCTTATCCTCATTCAGCCGAGTGGCGACCACCATGTCGAGACGATCACGTTTAATGAGATTTACCATCTCTGGAGCAATGGAAGCATCGTAGGTAGCGTCCCCGTCAACCATTATGTAGATGTCTGCATCGATATCGGAGAACATTCGTCGAACGACATTTCCTTTGCCGGGAAGCTTTTCGGTACGAACGACAGCACCGGATTCGCTCGCTATCTCCGCCGTTTGGTCCGTGGAATTATTGTCATAGACGTAAACGGTGCAGTCCGGGATCGCCGCGCGAAATCCTTTGACGACCTCAGCAACAGTGGTTTCTTCATTTCGGCAAGGAACAAGTATGGCGACACGATCTGGCATAGTCGTCTGTTTACCTTTTTTTGTGAAAATTGCCGAATTCAATTTTTGTTTTCCGGCTGGGATGGGTGTGGCCAACTTCCTTTAACAACCCAGCGGTCTTTTTGCCGTACGAGCAAGTACGACTTATTTGTGCCGCTCGGAACGACAATAATATTGCTGAGCTGTGACGGGACGTCGTAAATCCATATATGCGAGGCTTTCAGCTGAGCGAGCCGAGTTGATAAGGTTTTGGCATAAGGTCGATGGCCAGCAGTCATTTCGCTGACGATTGTTGCGGAACCGTGCAGCCCGTATCTCATAATCATTAAATAACGGCCGTCGCTATCAAGCTCGGCCAACAAAAGACGATCTTTGGCGGATAAAAGAGGACGAATGTTTTTGGTAATTTCACGTGCGTAGATAATTCTGGGCTCTAGATCGAAACGGAATTTCTTCGCCATCGCTAGCGGGGCTATCATTACCAGGACAATAGCGAAGGCTGCCAACTGTTTGGGGACCCGGCAGCGGTTACAATGTCGCCAGGCATGGGCGATGACACACGCTGCAAAGACCAGGCAAACACCTCCGAGATGAGTATTGTACCGCCAAAAGGAAGCGGCGCGGAGCGCTTCACCTTCTGTAAAGGCCCCGAGGTAGGACATAAGCAAAAAGCCATTGTAACACAGGAACATCGTCGCCGTAATCAAGGTGAGACGATGAAAAGCTGTACGGGGATGCCAGATCACGCGTAGTGCCAGCAGAGTTGCTACCGTCATGACGCCGAAATAGCCGCCCTTCTTCGAGGCAATCAAAGACATCCTTGCAAGGATGTCATCCGTTTTGTCAAAAATCCAGCCAGCGAAGGGGCGGAAGGCGTGTTCGCCGCCAGTAAAATTGTACGAAACATATATCCGCCAAATCACATATATCGTGAGTGGCAGAATGATGAACTTGTGGCTAATCGCCAAAATGTCGCGCAGCGATATCGATTTGTCGCGTAGAGATACGACGGCAATCGCAATCAATAATGATAGAAAAAAGACGAGATTTACCTGTTTTAGAGCAATCGCTGCGGTCATTCCAAGACCTGCTTGCCAGGCATAGGAATGCGCCAACTTTGTTTCCTTTGCTGCCAATGCATTCAACATCAGCCAAATCATTATGCTGGCGAAGCCAACGGTGATGGTCGTTGGCAAGTCGGCATAGGAACTCAAGACTAGGCGGGTCACATAGGTAGGGCTGAGAGCTGTCGAAATGAGAATTGCCAGTGCACAAAATGCCCACCCTGCATGGTGCGCATTTAACTGCTTCGGTGAGGGCCCTGCTTCAGAGGCTTGCATGTCGCTTTGAGCAACAGTGATGGCGATGCGGGCGATCAACATACCGTAGCTGGCTACAAGCAAAATATTGAACATCGATGTGGCACTATCCACCATCACTCCCGCTACTTTACTAGAGAGGTAGGTGATCAACGCGACACCATAGGGATAGGCCGGGAAGTTTGACGGGCTTTTAGGAAGTTCTGAACCAGGGAAGGCATCCTGTTCCAGTAGGTATCTGGCATTAGGCAACCAGTGTGTTAAGTCATCCCACTGCGACGGAATCATCGCCGCCGCTAAAACGATCATTGCCAGGACGAGGGCTAACGTTCTCCAGACACCAGTCGGCCCCATGCAGTCCTGACGGCGCCAAAGAATGATCAAGGAAAAGACTGAAAGAATGGCCAACCCGATTGCGATTGCCGTGAATGGCAATAACTTTAAGGTGCCAAGAACCGTAAAGACAGACGAGACGATGGCCCAACCAAATATAAGGTCGCCCTCTGATCTACGGTTCGGGCCAGCGGTGACTGCGCCCAGCGAGGCCGTAAGAAATGCCACGACAAGCAAACTGGCCACGCCAATAAGCTGGGCAGATGACATAGAAAAGCTATTTATGAGAGCTGCCATTTTTTCCGTAGAGACCGCACAACAAAATTAAAAATGTGTCATGCATTTCACGGCCGGACACAACTCTAATCTATCAAATGACGTCGAATCGCGCCAAAACGGCTTTTATTTGGCGCGCTCATTGATAGAGTGATGGAAGCGGCAAATCGCCGATCAAATTTTGGAAAGTTCGGAGAACAGAATATGCGATTGACCTTTGCGACCCCAGATCTGAAACGCGCAGGCGCGTTTGTCGTTTTTGCTACCGACGGCGCTAAATTATCAGCGAGTGCTGAAAAGCTGGACAAGGCGTCTGGAGGCGCGTTAAGCCGAGCTTTAAAGAATAGCAAATTCAAGGGGAAAAAGGGACAAACGTTGTCTGTCCTTGGACCTGTTGGTCTGAAGGCGAGCCGAATACTTCTTCTTGGGGTAGGCAAGCCCGGTCAGGTTGACGATCTGGCGGCCCAATCTTTAGGCGGAACGATATTTCGGTCTCTTGGAAGTTCCGGCGACAAATCGGCGTCAGTGATCGTAGATGCCCTTAAAGGCGTTAAACTGAGCGGCGCAGAATTTGCGGCCAATGTCGCTTACGGTTGTCAGCTTCGCAGTTACCGCTTCGACAAATACCGGACCAAAGAGAAGCCAGAAGATAAGCCTTCTTTGGCGACGGTAGCCGTCATGGTCAACGATGTCGTTGGCGCGCGTCGGAAATTTTCGCCGTTAAAGAAAATAGCGGATGGCGTGTTCTTTACGCGTGATTTGGTTTCTGAACCCGCGAACGTCCTTTATCCAATTAGTTTTGCCGCTCGTTTACGCGCGCTCTCTAAATTGGGGGTAAAGCTGAGAGTCCTCGACGAAAAACAAATGAAAAAACTCGGCATGGGGGCACTGCTCGGAGTAGGTCAAGGAAGCGCCAATCCATCCCGCATCGTTGCTATGGAGTGGAATGGCGCACCACAGTCCAAGAATAAACAGCCGATTGCTTTTGTCGGGAAGGGCGTAACGTTTGATACTGGTGGCATTTCGATAAAGCCAGCTGGCGGTATGGAAGACATGAAATGGGACATG
>CALIBP010000259.1 GCA_938048165.1 uncultured Alphaproteobacteria bacterium
TGCTTCGACAAAGTGGGGAGCCTCGTTGCGATTCATCATGATGTCAATTCGACCAAACGATTTTCCGCCTAAAGCTTTGAAGGCCGCTTTTGCGAGATCGGAAAGTTGCTTGTGAATCCCTGAGTTTGTAACCGCAATCACTTTCTCGAAATCGTTTTTCTTGATGTCATAATCAAGAATTCGATTCCCATTTGCGTTTTCCTCTACAATTATTTCTATAGGCATCGCTGTAAGGAAGCCGGTAGCAAAATCCTCAAAGACTCCAACACTGTATTCTTTGCCAGACAAATAGGTTTCCACCAAAGAACGTGTTCCTTGCGTGGATTGAATCTCAACGACTTTAGCGACAAATTCGGCGAAATTATTAACAACAGATTTAGCATCTACGCCCCGGCTATCGCCACCGGTAATCGGCTTAACAAACAGAGGAAAAGCGATCGGGATCGAATCCTCGGTAGGGTGTTCGCCGGGGCATGTCGTGAAGTAATGCGCCGTGGCAATGCCGGCGTCTTGCATTATATCCTTGGCGCGGCTCTTGTTGGATTCAAGATCAAGCGCTGTCTTGTTTGACGCCATATAACGAATGCCGAAACGATCCAGATAATCATTCAGCCACAAAACTTTTCCATCAAATTCAAAGTATTTTACGCCCGAGAATACGAGGTCTGGATTTCTGGCTACCAATCTCTCTAGATCGTCCAACCTGCCAATTTGGGTGATGGTCACACTTTCATAATATTCGGACAAAATTTTCAGAATGCTTCTTACATCTAATACGATGCCAACATTCTTCTGATACTCTGTCATGTCAGATGGTTTAGCGACCGTAATTATCTCAATCGATTTATTGATTTTCTCGGTGGAGAAATCCACAGATTTTATAGGCAGACTTTTTAGCTCAATTGCCGCAATAGATTTATGTAGCCCATCAGCCGGCGGTAAATTCAGGATATCTTCCATATTCAAAATGTGTCCATAAGTTCATCGTGCGCGAAGCGTTTGGAAACGCGCATCGGTTCCATGTTCTGGAATTTTCGGCGAAGAAAGCAAGTTAGCGAGCGCCCAGGCAGACAATTTTAACTGCGGGTGGCGAGCGCGCACTTTAACAGGAAACGGCGATTTAGATATAAAATAGTGCCCCCGAGCTGATTTTCTCGAAACTTCCTCCCTCGTTGAGTTGTGGCGACCAAAAAAACGTCACTAGTGAAAGACCTTCCCGTCAAGGTGGTCGCGCTTCGACGAACGGGTATTTTTGTCTTTTGAAGAAATGGTGGGCGCGGCTGGGATTGAACCAGCGACCTTTCCGATGTGAACGGAATGCTCTCCCGCTGAGCTACGCGCCCCGAATCCCTGTCTGGCTCCTGAGCCAAGAAGGGCGGCATATAGGGTGGTCTGCTATTTGAAGTCAAGGAAACGAATGATTGGGATTGCATTGTGAAGAACGCTATCCTATTTCCCAAACTATTGATGCGGTAAAGGGACCCTGGCGGACATGCGGATTTTCCTGGCTGGTTTGTTTTTCTGTTTTGGCGTGACGGCGCCGGCGCTGGCGGCGGAAAAGTCTCGCGTGCTCAAACTTGATTACGCAATTTATGTCGGTGGCTTCCGTACCATCGATATCAACCTCAATACGACTCTGCGCGCAGATCGCTATGACATCAAGCTTGGCCTCAAGGGAGACGGGCTTCTCGACTGGTTGTTCAAATGGACGATGCGGGCCTCCTCTGAGGGGCAGATCAGTCAGGGCGTAATCCTGCCACGCCGCGCCGGCCATAACAGCGTGTGGCGAGGCAAGAAGCGGAGTGTTCGGCTTGAGTTTCCTGACAAAGGATTCCCGACGGCGACGGTCACCCCCGTCCTGAAACAGGATGACCGCAAACCGGTGCCGCTTGATAAGCGGCTGGGAACCCGCGATCTCGCCGGGGCAATCCTGTCTTATCTAATGACATCCGGTGTGACAGATAGCTGCGCCCGGTCGGAGCCGGTTTTTGATGGGCGGCGGCGCTATAATCTGGTGTTTGCCAATGAGACGAATGTATCGCTCCGCAAGAACAGCTACTCGCCCTATGCCGGGCCTGCGCTGCGGTGCACGTTGAAGCTCGAGAAGATTGCTGGTTTTCGCACCAAAACCTCGCGCTCGCGCTGGGTATCGGAAGGCTCGGCACGGGTCTGGATTGCCCGCGCATTTGAAGGTGCGTTGCCGATCATGGTGCGGCTTGAAATGGATACAGGTTTTGGCGGGTTGGTCGCGCATCTTGTGGGTGCACAACAGAGTTATGACGGCGCCAATACGCAGCTAACGGCGTTACCGACCAACAAACATTAAATGATAAATTTGGGGCAGGTGGCCATTCCATTGGCAATTCTCACCCCGCGATAGTATCAAGACGGTCTCTGGTCCTGGGAATGGGGATGGTCCAGCGGCGTATTGAAAACAGAGGAAGAATTCCATGAAAAAGTTAGCGATTGGCCTTGGGGCCATTGTCGTGCTTATTATCGTTGCCGTCGTTGCCGCGCCCTTTCTGATCCCCACCGAGACCATTAAAAACGAGTTGCTCGCACAGGTGAAATCCGCAACCGGACGCGATGCCAGAGTTGACGGTGATTTCAAGATCACCATCCTGCCGCGGGTTGAATTTGTCGCGGGCAAAGTGACCTTTGCCAACGCACCGGGTGGCAAGGCCAAGAACATGGTTTCTGTCGACAGGCTCAATATACAGGTCGCGCTGTTTCCGCTCATCAGCGGCGAAGTTGAAATCGATGCCTTTGTCCTCGAAAAGCCGATTATCGATCTTGAAATCAATAAGGCAGGTGTTCCGAACTGGGTATTTGGCGCAGCAACTCCAGCGGCATCTGCGGCAAGTACGACTTCCGGCAAGCAGCCAAAGCAGGCAGCGGGCGGTGCAAAACAAGCCGCCAGCAGCGGTGCTGATGCAGGGCCCGGGTTAAGTGGTTTAAAGCTCGGTGATGTTCGGCTGGTTGGCGGGCAGGTGTCCTATACCGATGACAAGACCGGCGTGGTGCATAAACTGAATGACATCAATCTGAAAATCGCCCTGCCGTCGCTGGATGACCCGATGAAGGCCGAGGGTGCCGTGAGCTGGAATAAGGAAAAGATTGAGCTTCTACCCGGTCTGTCCAATCCCAATGGATTTCTTAACGGCAAGCAAACCAATATCGAAACCAAAGTTTCGTCGGCTCCCCTAAAGCTTTCCTTTAAGGGCTCGGCAGCGCGGACGACCAAAATCAAGGCCGGTGGCGCGCTCGATCTCGATGTCCCCTCCATTCGCAAGCTGGCGGCCTGGGTTGGATCTCCGATGACCGCGCCGGGAACGGCGTATGGTCCGCTCAAGATTACCGGACAGGTAAATGTCGATGGTCAAAAGCATGCTTTCCGCAAGGCCAGCATTGCGATTGATGCGATTAAGGGAAATGGCGATTTTAGCTATTACGGGGGAAGCCGGGTGCCGAACGTAACCGGTAAGCTTCAACTGGGCATGCTCGACCTCAACCCTTATCTGCCTCCGGAAGTAAAACCCGGCAGCAAGAAGGCTGCGCCAACGGGTGGCGGTGCATCCCCGGCAAATCAGTCGGCTGCAAAGCCAGCATCGTCAGGCAGCAAAGCGGCAGCAGCTGGATGGAGCAATGACCCCATCGATCTCAGCGGCCTAAAGGCGGTAAATGCAAGGCTGGATCTGGCTGTTGCCGGTATCCTGGTGCGCAAGATTAAAATTGGTCAGTCCAACGTCAATGTGTCGTTGCGTAATGGTGTGTTGGTAACAGACCTGACCAAGATGGCGCTGTATGGCGGCAATGGTAAAGCCAAGCTGACGGCAAACGGTTCGGGTCGTACACCGCAGGTAGCGCTTAATTTTGACCTGGCTAATTTTCAGGCGCATCCGTTCATGGTGGATGCGATGGATCTTGATCGCGTCGAAGGCACGGCAAATGCCAAGCTCGCTGTCACAACAACAGGTGGCTCGCAACGTCAGCTGGTCTCGGCGCTCAACGGATCAGGATAGGTGCAGTTCCTCAATGGGGCTATTCGGGGAATTAACCTTGCCGCGATGTTACGGAATGTGGCTTCAGCTTTTCTCGATCCCGACGCCAAGAAAACTCAGAAGACCGATTTTGCCGAACTGGCGGGCACCTATGTCATTCGACGCGGCGTGTTGAGTAATTCTGACCTGTCGTTGAAATCGCCGCTCTTGCGTTTGTCGGGAAAAGGCACCGTTGATCTGCCCAAACAACGGGTGGATTATCGGATTGAACCCAAGCTCGTTGCCTCGGCAAAAGGGCAGGGAAGTTCGACAAATGCGCCGGGGATTTCCGTGCCGGTGATTGTTTCCGGGCCGTGGAGCAACATCAGCTACAAACCCGATCTCGCGGGCGCAATTGGTGGATTGGCGAAAGACCCGTCCAAAGCCCTTGATTCCCTAAAACGGCTGATCCCGGGAAAATCAGGCGGTGACAAACCGGCGATTGTAATTCCCGATGCTGTGAATAAGCTCAAGGGACTCTTCGGTCGCTGACGTTTGTTATAGCAACAAAGTGGCAATTTGGCGCAATTCCGTATAATTCTGTTGGATATGATACGGAGCCCAAAGGGCTGCGCGAATTTATGACTCTAGTGAGATGACTCCAGGGAAATGACAAAGACCAACATTGCTGCGGTTGTTCTCGCCGCCGGGCTGGGAACCCGGATGAAATCCTCCCTGCCCAAAGTGCTCCACCCGGTGGCCGGACAGCCGATGATTGGCCATTTGCTCGACCGTCTTGAAGCGTTTGGCGCGGATCGTACTGTCGTGGTGACATCACCCGGCATGTCGGCGGTCGCTGATTTCGTGGCACCCGCTGAAACCGCGATCCAGGATCCACCGCTCGGGACCGGCCATGCCGTGCTGGCAGCCCGTGACGCGTTGGCCGATTTCGAGGGCGATGTCCTCGTCTTATTCGGCGATACGCCGTTGCTCACGGAAGGAACAATGCAGGCAATGGTCGATGTTCGGCGCGGCAAGAATAATCCTGCCGTTGTCGTGCTTGGGTTTTCACCGGATGACCCTGGTGAATATGGTCGGCTGGTAACCGGTCCCAATGGCGGGCTGGAGAAAATCGTTGAATATCGCGATGCCGGTGACGAAGAGCGCGAGATCGGCCTGTGCAATGCCGGGATCATGGCGATTGATGGCGCGCGTCTATTCGCCTTGCTCGATGAAGTCGGAAACGACAATGCCAAGGGTGAGTATTACCTGACGGATATCGTCAGCATCGCCCGGTCAAAAGGCTGGGGCTGCGTGACGGTGGAGACCGAAGACCCTGATGAGGTGATGGGCGTAAATTCCCGGACCGGGCTGGCCGAAGCAGAAGCGGCCTTTCAGTATCGGCTGCGGCTTCAGGCGATGGAAGATGGTGCAACGTTACAGGACCCGGACACGGTTTGGTTCAGCTATGACACCATACTCGGTGAAGATGTGACCATCGGGCCCAATGTGGTCTTTGGCCCCGGTGTGTCCATCGGGGATCATGTTGAAATCAGAGCCTTTTGTCATATCGAAGGCGCCGAGGTTGATAATAATGCCATCATCGGCCCATTTGCGCGCCTGCGGCCGGGAGCGGATATAGGACCTGACGTTCACATCGGTAATTTTGTCGAGGTGAAAGAAGCGCGCCTCGATGCAGGAGCGAAAGCCAATCATCTCAGCTATATCGGCGATAGCTGGGTCGGGGCCGGGGCCAATATCGGCGCTGGCACGATTACCTGTAACTATGACGGCTTCCTTAAATCCCGAACCGAGATTGGGGCCGGAGCGTTTATCGGCTCCAACACGGCTTTGGTAGCGCCGGTGAAAGTTGGCGCTGGCGCGATCACCGGTGCGGGGTCGGTCATCGCCAAGGATGTCGAAGGCGATGCGCTGGCAATTACCCGCGCGCCGCAGGAGGCGCGCACGGGCTGGGCGCTGAAATACCGTCTGCGCAAACAGGCAGAGAAAGATAAAGTAAAAGAAGAGGCGAGCTAGCGCGTATGTGCGGGATTATTGGAATAATCGGTCGAAACGAGGTCGCCCCGCTACTGGTCGATGGTTTGAAGCGGCTCGAATATCGCGGATATGACTCCGCCGGTATCGCAACTTTGGTCGATGGTAAAATCGACCGTCGCCGCGCCGAAGGCAAAATCGTCAATCTCGATGCGCGCCTCGAAAAAGAACCGCTCGGTGGCGTGATTGGTATTGGCCATACCCGCTGGGCGACGCATGGTGGGCCGAGTGAAACCAATGCACACCCCCATGCTGATGAACGGGTCGTGCTGGTCCATAATGGCATCATCGAAAATTTTCAGGAGCTGCGGCAGGAACTGACGGCAAAGGGCCATCATTTCGAAACAGACACCGACACGGAAGCCGTGGTGCATCTGGTTAGCAGCTATCTCGCTGAAGGAAAAACACCACAGGATGCCGTTGCCGCGACATTGCAGTGTCTCGAAGGGGCTTTTGCGCTGGCGATTTTATTTGCCGGTGAAGATGGGCTGATGATCGGTGCCCGCCGGGGCAGTCCGCTGGCGATTGGCTATGGTGATGGCGAAATGTATCTCGGATCGGATGCGCTGGCGCTGGCACCGCTGACCCAACAAATCTGCTATCTCGAAGAAGGTGACTGGGCCGAGATTTCGGCAGCCGGTGCGATCGTGCATGACGAGACCGGCGCGGTTGTTGAACGTCCGGTGCGCCAGACGGCGGCCTCCGGTGCCATGATCGGCAAGGGCAACTTTGCGCATTTTATGCTCAAGGAGATTTATGAGCAGCCGGCTGTCATCGGCGATACGCTGCACACATTGCTGAACCCGTGGGATCAGCACGTCATCCTGCCAGAGCTTCCCTTTGATCTCGCTGATATATCGCGCATTACAGTGATTGCCTGCGGCACCTCCTATCATGCCGGGCTGGTGGCGAAGTACTGGTTTGAACAGATCGCCCGGGTGTCTGTTGAGTGCGATATCGCCTCGGAATTCCGCTATCGTGCTGTCGATATGGCCGAGAACGGTCTCGCGATATTTATTTCCCAATCCGGCGAGACGGCGGATACGCTGGCCGCCTTGCGCTATGCCAAATCCCAAAAACAGCACACGCTTGCGGTTGTCAATGTCGCTGAA
>CALIBP010000260.1 GCA_938048165.1 uncultured Alphaproteobacteria bacterium
GATGCTATCAAGGGCAAGGTCAATGTCTCAAACATGCCAAGGATGGATTTGGCAAAGGCCAAAGAGTATCTGGCCAAATCGGCTTATCCGGATGGTGGGTTCGAACTAGAGTACGTTTACGTACAAGGTTTGGAAGAAGAACGCCTCATGGGCCTGATACTGATAGACAGTCTTCAGGAGCTCAACATCAAGGTGAACATGGTTCCCTTGACATGGGCGAACATGGTCGCCAGAGGATCAAAGGTAGAGACCTCTCCGCAAATGATGGCCATATTCGCCACACCCGTATCAACGGATCCCGATGCGGTTGCCATGCAGTACCATCCTTCGTCCCACGGTGCCTATTACGGTGTTCACTATGTCGACGATACCGAACTTACCGCGATGATCGAGAAAGCGCGCTTCACGCCCAAGTGGGAGGACAGAGCGCCAATCTACGAACAGATCCAGCAGCGTATTGTCGATCTCCAGCCAGAGATTTTTGGCATGATGAGGGAACGTCGCATAGCTTATCGTGACTGGGTGAAGGGCTATGAATATTCACCGGTCAGGATGACCGAAGAGGTCGATTTCTACGGTCTTCACATCGAGTAAAAACAAAAGGAGGAGCAGCTGACAATGGCTGCTCCTCCTACTCCGAAGCAGTAGCTGACGAGTAGACGTGACATTAGACGCAAGTAACATCCTGTAAATACGATGATATCCAAGATCCGGTTTTAGCAAGAAACCGTGAAGGTTTAGGAAACCTTTCGCAAAGGCGAATTTATTGATGGGCCGCTTTATCATAAAACGTCTTTTTCTGATGGCATTCATGCTGATCGGATTACTTGCAATCACATTTGTAATTTCCCACATCGCGCCGACTGATCCAGCTGCCTTGGCGGCAGGCCCTGACGCTGACACGGAGATGATAGAGCGGTATCGGCTGGAATATGGTTTGGATCAACCTGTTTACGTGCAGTTCGGCAATTACCTGACGAGGTTGATGAATGGCAACTGGGGAACCTCCATTCTGACCACGCGAGCAGTTGCAGACGATCTGCTTTTGTATTTCCCGAACACTTTTGAATTGGTGGTCTTTTCAATAGGCATAGCTATTTTGCTTGGCATTCCGCTCGGCGTAACCGCTGCGGTACTGCAAAACACCTGGGCCGACCATACGATCCGGATTTTGACCGTTTCGGGTGTGGCGATGCCAATGTTTTGGCTCGGTTTGATGACGCAACTTTACTTTGCACTCTATCTTGGCTGGTTTCCTCTTGGTGGGCGGATGAATATGATGACCGACCCGCCTGACCCCATCACCAATCTTTTGATTGTTGATTCGATTCTGCGAGGCGAATTTGGCACAACCGCCGAAGCGCTCACACATATTGTGCTGCCCGCCGTAGCCTTATGCTTCCCCGCACTCGCCTCGATTATTCGGGTTAATCGCGCTGAGATGCTGGAGACACTCAAACAGGACTACATCATCAATGCGATGGCGCATGGCATATCCATGGTGCGTATTGTGTCCGTATACGCCCTAAAAAATGCCATGCTTCCCACGATGGCCATGATTGGACTCAGATTTGGCTGGATGCTGGGCGGAACTGTTTTGGTGGAAACTGTTTTTGACTGGCCGGGAATAGGGCTCTACGCGGTACAGGCAACCATAAGCTCCGATTTTGAACCCATTATGGGGGCGACTATCGTTCTGGGTGGGTTCTTCATGTTCACAAACCTGATTATAGACTTGGTTTACGCATGGTTGGATCCACGAATCAGAGGACAAATCTAGCTACCGTCATGCTTATTCAAGATTCCAACGCGGACCATGTTTCCGAAAGTTTTGCCGACCGGCACGCCAGCACCTATAGAACATTAAGGCTTTACGCGCGGACGTTTCGTCGTAACACCTCCGCGATGTTTGGTCTTGCCATTGTGGTTGTCTTTCTTGTTGTGGCGGCAATAGGCCCATGGATTGTGCCCTTCCCCGAAGATGCGACAGGTGCTGTCCATCTGGATATCAAGTTGCAACCGCCGGATAGCACACATTGGTTTGGCACTGACGAAGTTGGGAATGACATCTTTACGCGGGTGGTTCTTGGAACGCGCACCACGCTGCAAATCGCCTGCATTGTTACCGGTGTGGCAATGTTGATCGGCGTTCCCCTAGGCATGATTGCAGGTCTGGTCGGCGGCTGGGTGCAAGAAGCAATCATGCGCGTTACCGATGTGTTCCTTTCTGTACCTGGATTGGTTCTTGCCATTGCGATCGTAGGTGCGCTGGGGCCCGGGATTGTAAACGCCATGCTGGCGTTATCACTTGTTTGGTGGCCTGGATATGTAAGGCTCGTGCAGGCAAAGACGCTTGCCTTAAAAAATGAAATCTACGTCCAGGCAGCCTATTCGATAGGTGCAAGCAAGTTGCGGATTGTCTTCATCCATATCCTTCCAAACTGCACCTCGCCAATCATCGTGAAGGCTTCGATGGACATGGGAATGGCCATTCTGGGTGCTGCAAGTCTTGGATTTCTGGGACTTGGCGCACAACCCCCCTTTCCGGAATGGGGCGCGATGATTTCAATTGCACGAACCTATTTACCTGACTGGTGGTGGTATTCATTCTTTCCAGGACTGGCAATTTCGCTGACCGTTTTGGGTTTCAACCTTCTTGGGGATGGTCTACGCGACATCCTGGACCCGAAGCATCGGGACTAGATAAATGAGATGAGCAAAATGCCAGACAAACCAATTCTATCCTTTATCGACTTCAAGCTGAACTTTGACACTTTTGACGGTGTCTACCAGGCCATCGACGGCATCTCCTTTGACCTCAATCCCGGTGAAAGCCTCGGTATTGTCGGCGAAACCGGGTGTGGTAAATCCGTAACCGCTAAATCGATAATGGGACTTTTGCCGTCTCCGCCGGCTGAGGTCGCCGGAGGAGGTATCTGGTTTGACGGAAGAAATTTGCTCAAGGAGAAGAGTTCCACCCTGAAATCAATCCGCGGGAATGAAATTTCAATGATATTTCAGGACCCAATGACGTATTTGAATCCGGTATTTACGATAGGCAAGCAAATCGTTGATGTGATCCTGGCGCATCAGAAACGCGGCAACCACGGCCGCTCCCTGACTTCAAAACAGGCATTTCAATACGGGATGGAATTGCTGGACAAAGTGCACCTGCCCAACCCTAGGCGACAGATGAAGAGCTACCCTCATGAGCTTTCCGGGGGAATGCGCCAAAGAGTATTGATCGCGATGGCTTTGTCCGGTCAACCCAAGTTACTCATCGCGGATGAACCGACTACCGCGCTTGATGTAACAATACAGGCACAAATACTCGAGTTGATCAGCGAATTACGTGAACAGCTGAATCTGTCGGTGATAATGATTACTCACGATCTTGGTGTTGTGGCCACTGTCTGTGACCGGGTTCTGGTAATGTACGCTGGTCAGATCGTTGAAGATGCCTCGATAAAACAACTATTTAACAATCCTTCTCACCCTTACACTCGAGGTTTGCTCCAGGCGGTGCCCGACCCGGCAAAACCAAACAAGAAATTAAAGGGGATCCCGGGTGCGTTGCCGAACCTGCTAAATCCCCCAATTGGATGCCGCTTTCAAACGAGATGTAGCTCAGCGTCCGAAAAATGCACAAGAATGCCAGCACTCAACAAAATCAGAACCAACCAAAAAGTAGCTTGCTGGAACGTGGGGACCACATAATGCTGGCCGTTGAGAACCTGAAAGTCCATTTTGACGTGAAGAACAACCGCGGTGTGAAAACGAAATTACGCGCGGTAGACGGTGTTTCATTGCACTTAAAAAAAGGGGAGGCTTACGGAATTGTCGGAGAGTCCGGTTCCGGCAAATCCACAATCGGGAAAGCTGTGCTCAACCTTGCCCCGAAGACAGAAGGAAAAATCGAAATCGATGGCCGCGACATCACAATGACAAACCGCGCCAACGAGGCCTGGCTGCGCCAAAATGCTCAGATAGTTTTTCAGGACCCACATTCCGCGCTGAACCCACGTATGACAATCATGCGAAGCGTGGCGGAGCCGATAATCGTTCATACCAAGACCCGTGGTCATGACTTGCGTAGAAGAGTAGAGGAGCTTCTTGATATCGTTGGCCTTTCAAAACAGTTCATCTATCGTTATCCACACGAATTGTCCGGCGGCCAGAAACAAAGAGTATGCATAGCCAGAGCTATCGCACTGGAGCCTTCGTTATTGATTCTGGACGAGCCAACCTCCGCGCTGGACGTTTCCGTTCAATCGCAAATTCTGGAGTTTTTGGCATCCCTCCAGAGGGATTTGAATCTAACCTATCTGTTTATTTCCCATAATCTCTCGGTGGTTCGGTATTTGTGCCAGCGTGTCGGTGTGATGTATCTGGGCAATATCATAGAAGAAGGCACAACCAAGACGGTATTCGAACACCCCCAACATCCCTACACAAAGGCTCTTTTGGGCGCGATACCCTATCCGGGAGCCACCCAGCCGCAAAGTGCGCCACCACTGATTGGCGATATACCAAGT
Source organism: uncultured Alphaproteobacteria bacterium (assembly GCA_938048165.1). Classification (GTDB taxonomy): domain Bacteria; phylum Pseudomonadota; class Alphaproteobacteria; order MPNO01; family UBA2964; genus UBA2964. The sequence goes on from CALIBP010000260.1 coordinate 4,536, forward strand.
CCCGTTGATCTTCCAGTTGGATGCCGGTTCCACACACGGTGTCCAGTAAAAGTTGCCAACCTGTGCGACAGGCTGGCACCAGAACATCATCACCAGACGTTGGGATGGGCTTCATGCCATTTGCTTGATCCAGACCTGGACAAGGTAGGTGGAAAACCGGAATGACCAACCAAGTGTAGCAGACAGCGAGCAATGTCACTCTGCAATACCCTGTCTGTCTTATCAACCATACGGACCTATACGTCTGGGGTCGGCACCGACAGAAGACAGGTTCAGAAAATCAGAACTGCCTCAGATTCAATCGAGTGTCGCCAAATCAGTTCTTGAGCCATTGATCATACCACTCCGGCATATCTATACGCTGGAGTGCAAACGGGTCGGTAATGCCGGCGTAGTAATCGGCAAATAGCCTGGCTACGATCTCATAATTCTCAATATTTATCCGCCGAGTCTTGGCGTCGATGATGTCATCGCGAACATGCATATAGACCACTTCGCCAAGACAGATGTCTCTGTTCCTGTTCAGCTTGATAGTAAATGTCTGGCGACATTCCAACGCAACCGGAGCCTCGGCAATCCTTTTGACGTCAATCATCTTGCAGGGCGCGCGGTTCAGTCCTGTGACGTCAAACTCGCTCACCTCCGGAGGAAAATCGACAGCACAGTTGTTCATTGCTTCCGCCATTTGCCGATCAATCAGATTCACGACGAATTCACCGGTATCCAGTATATTCCTTGCAGTGTCCTTCGATGATCCGTCTTCCTTGTTTTGCAATCCAAGGATGACCAACGGCGGGTCTTCACTGAATACATTAAAAAAACTGTAAGGCGCTGCGTTATCCACCCCGTCAGGTCCTGTTGATGATACGAGCGCGATTGGCCGCGGTATCACGGTGCTCGACAGCAATTTGTATCTCTCGCGAGGCGATATTTCCTTGAAGTTGATTTCCATCTCTTTGCCTAACCTTCAGTCCGATACTCTGTTGTTCAATACTTTACTGACCATATCACCACAAAGAGCGGCGTGGGCTTAACGAAAATGTAAGAAGGATTGGAAAAAGGCACCTGCCAAAGGTCTCAAATTCCTCTGGCGGTATCGATGATATTTGCTTCCTGCACAAAATCTCCAGACGTTGCCACGAACCACGACAGCTTTCATTTTTCTTCTCCATTTGGGGTCCACCTTGGGGTCCACCTTTCCTTTTGAAAATTTGGAAATTGGTGGACCCGAAAGATATTGACGAATTTTGGTGGTTCGATTAAGTGTTGATTACTAAACACTTTTCTACCGGCGGCCCGATGGCAGAGTGGTTATGCAGCGGTTTGCAAAACCGTGTACGTCGGTTCAATTCCGGCTCGGGCCTCCACACTCTATTAAACAAAACCGGTTTTGACGCTTTGCGCGTGGCACGCCATGTCGCCGCGGCCCAAAATCAGGTGACGGTGACGCCGGCATGCGGCTGCTGATTTCCCTATCCGCGCTTCTGATTTCCACCCTGTTCGTACAGATGGGTATCGGCGCGTTGCGGCCGTTTGATGCGATTTCCGGCCAGGCACTCGGTTTCTCGCCGGTCGAGATCGGTCTGCTGGCATCGGGGCATTTTGCCGGCTTTCTTCTCGGTTGCATATTCGGGCCGCATCTGGTCAGGCGTGCCGGTCATTCACGCGCCTTCGCCGTGATGGCGGGCGCGGCGGTGATCTCGATCATCGCGCATCCGCTGATACCCGACGCCATGTTCTGGACGGCCATCCGGGTGCTGTCCGGATTTTCCGTCGCCGGTTGCTACACCCTCATTGAAAGCTGGCTGCAGGCCAAGATCACAAACGACATTCGCGGCCGTGTTTTCAGCATCTATCGCCTTGTTGACATGTCGGGCCAGATCATGGCCAACGCCATCATCGCCACACTGACCCCGGCAAGTTATGTGTCATACAATCTGATCGCGATCATCATGTGTCTGGCGATCCTGCCACTGGCGCTGACGCAGAGCAAGGAACCCGAACTTCCCGAACGGGTCAGCTATCAACCCTTCTTCGCCATCCGCATTTCACCGCTGGCAGGCCTTGGCGTGGTGGTGGCCGGCCTGTCGACAGCCACCTTCGGGTCTGTTGGCCCTATCTATGCCATTGCTGTCGGTCTTGATCTATCGCAAATCGCGCTGTTTCTCGTTGTATCCACCATCGGCGGTATGGCATCGCAACTTCCGGCCGGCATTCTCGCCGACAAGATTTCACGGCGCACGGTTCTGCTGGTATTCAGCATCATGGCCAGTGCGCTGTGCCTGTTGATGATGCTGCCAGTGGCCGATATCAGTATCGGTGGTGTGCCACTGGTTTATGTGATGTCGTTCCTGTTTGGCTTCACCACCTTCCCAATCTATTCCATCTGCGCAGCGCATGCCTCCGATTTTGTCAATCAGGACAGGATGATCACACTCAGCGCCTCGCTGATCTTTCTCTATGCCTCGGGGGCCATCGTGTCGCCGCTCTTCGCTGGCATGATCATCGAGCGCTATGGCGCCTCGATGATGTTCAGCATGATCGCCGCAGCGCATATCCTGCTGATGATTTTCACCATTTATCGCAATTTTATTCGTCCGGTCGAACAACGTCGCCGTTACGCCTACGTGCCGCGCACCTCGATGTTCATCGCCAGCATTCTGCGCCCGAAGCGAGAACGCGGACCGACGCGCTGACGGACAGCCCGACATTTCTTGTCAATCGAGTACTTTTTCAACAACCCAGCTTTGCAGACAAAAATGTCGCACCTATATGGGGAGGCAGTGTTATGATGACGGTCAAGACGCCACATATCCGCAAGGATAACGCGTCAAACAGGGACATGAGATGGAACCGGTAGTGTCAATGGACGCGAAACCAGAGGAACTTACACAATCATTCGCCCCGGTGTCAGCTGAGGCATTCCGTTCGGCCATGGGGCATTTCCTGACCGGCGTCACGATTGTCACGACACGATGCGGCGCCGGAAACCCCTACGGGCTGACGGTCAGTTCCTTCAATTCGGTATCGCTCGATCCGCCGCTGATCCTTTGGTCACTCGATTTGGGGAATGACCGCGCTACGCTGTTCCGGGACTCTGCCGGCTTTACCGTCAATGTGCTGCCTGCCGGCTGCGAAGAAATGATCAGGACATTCGCCGCTCCTGATGCCGAGAGGTTTGCCAACACAGCCTGGCACTGGGGACCAACCGGACAGCCCGTTCTGGCGGACGCCATTGCGTCCTTTGAATGCCGTCTGTGGGCGGAATATCCCGGCGGTGACCACGCCATTTTTGTCGGCGAGGTTATGAACATCGCCACCCGCGACGGTGAGGCTGCGGCATATTTCAAGGGGCGGCTGGGTACCTACCCCACCTGATGCGCGCCGCCGACACAATCACGGGCGATCTGGTGCTTGCCGGTGGCGGTCATGCCCAGGTTGCCGTTCTGAAGTCTCTTGCCATGAAACCGGTGCCCGGTCTGCGTACGACCCTTGTCTGCCGGGACATCAACACCCCCTACTCAGGCATGCTTCCCGGCTTTGTCGAGGGCGTATGGTCGGCGCAGGATATTCACATTGACCTAGCACGGCTTGCGCAGATGGCCGGCGCGCGTTTCATTCATGAAGCTGTTACCGGCATCGATGCCGACCAGCAGCTTGTCCGGCTTGAAAATCGACCGCCCCTTCCCTTTGACGTGCTGTCGCTCAACATTGGCGGCCAGCCTGACCTCAATGCCATTGACGGTGCGGCCGCGCATTGCATTCCGGTCAAACCGATTGGCCGGTTTCGCGACCGGCTGAGGGCACTGACCGCTGCTGGCTATCCAGGCAGGATCGCGGTGATCGGCGGCGGTGTGGCCGGATGTGAACTGGCGCTGGCGTTGTCAAAACGGTGGCAAGACGCAACCGGAACGCGCCCGCAAATCGACATCTACTCCCGCAGCGCCAGGCTTGTGCCTGAAATGCCGACCCGTGCCGCCCGCCTGATCTTCGACGCGCTGGCAGCAGCCGGAATTTCGGTGCATTGCGGCCAGAGCGTTACCGGGGTCATGGCCAATGAGCTGTATCTTGAGGATGGCAGCCGGAAGGCATTCGATGTCAGTTTCCTTGTTACAGCCGTGACACCGCCAGCATGGCTTTCCGAGACCGGTCTGACGCTCGATGAACGCGGCTTCATTGCTGTTCAGCCAACGCTGCAGTCGGTATCACACCAACATATTTTCGCCGCCGGCGATATCGCCTCCATGCTTGATGATCCAAGGCCCAAGGCCGGTGTCTATGCGGTACGCGCCGGACCGGTTCTGGCGACCAATATTCGCCGCCACCTTCATGGCCGGTGGCTTCGCCGCTGGACGCCGCAGAAACGGGCACTGGCAATCCTCGGCACTGCGGACGGACGTGCCATCGGTATTCGTGGCAATCATGCCAGCGTGTCTCGCGGCTGGTGGTGGATGAAGACATGGATTGATCGGCGCTGGATGGCGAAATACACAAAGCTGAAAATGCCGTCGCCACCTCCACCCGGGACCTTCGCCGGCCTGAAAGACCCGGCGCAGCAACATAAGGATCCGGCATTCGAGGCCATGCGCTGTCTTGGCTGTGGCGCGAAAACAGGACATGAAACGCTGGCTGCCGCCATGCGCGAGGCGGTTGCAGCTGCGGTGGCACACGGTGCCGACGCGAGGCTGATGCCGCCCAACGGTTTGACCGATGACTCGGCCATCTTGCCGGTCCCGGAGGGCGGCGAGCTTGTGCAGTCGATCGACAGCCTTTCGGAGATCGTCAGCGATCCGTTCCAGTTTGGTCGCATTGCCGCCATTCACGCGATGAGCGACATCCATGCCGCCAATGCCGTGCCTGTCTGGGCGATGGCGAATGTTACCATGGGCATGGCCCGCCTTGACCTCCAGCAACACCAGCTGACACAGCTGATGACAGGGGCCCTTCTGGCGCTGAGCGAAGCAGGTGTCCAGCTTGTCGGTGGCCATACCGGCGAGAGCCGCGACCTTGGCCTCGGCTTCGCCATCACCGGATGGCGCGAGGGACCGCCAACAGTTCCGGCATCTGATGAGGATATGACACTTGTGATGACCAAGCCGCTTGGCACCGGTGTGATCATGGCGGCGCACATGCAGCTTGCCGCGCGTGGTGACTGGGTCGCAGGCGCCATCACAAGCATGGCGCAGGACAATGGCATCGCGGCACGGCGCCTGTCCGACCACAACCCGGTGATGACCGATGTCACGGGCTTTGGCCTTGCCCGCCACGCGCTGAACCTCGCCGAAAGATGCGGGCGCGTCGGGGTCGAGATCGACACTGCCGCAATCCCTTGCCTTGAGGGGGCCATGACGTTGCTGGACAAGGGGTACCGGTCAACGCTTCATGACCAGAACAGGGATGCTGTCAGACTTGCCACCGATGGATCTGCGGGACCGGCCACGGAGATCCTGTTCGACCCGCAGACAAGTGGCGGCCTGCTGGCCGCCCTGCCGGCCGCGGATGCCCAAATGATCGTTGAACAGCTTCATGGCGGTGGGGTCCCCGCAGCAATCGTCGGGCGGTTTGATGATACGACGCCCGGCCTGCGGGTCAGGACCTGATCGGAGATCCGCTGATGTCGCCACCGATAAAACGCACAACGAACTGGCTCGACAAACCCTATGACATGATCATCGATGTCAGGTCGGAGTGCGAATTTGCCGAGGATCATATCCCCGGCGCGGTCAACATGCCGGTATTGAACGACCGGCAGCGGGCAGACATCGGCACGATGTATAAACAGGTTGGCGCCTTTGAGGCGAAGCGGCGCGGCGCGGCGCTGGTGGCACGCAATATAGCGGCGCATGTCGAAGGCCATCTCGGCGATGCACCCCGCGACTTCAGTCCGCTTGTCTATTGCTGGCGCGGTGGCCAGCGAAGCGGTGCGATGGCCAGGATCCTCAGCGAGATCGGATGGCAGGTGACCCTGATTGACGGCGGTTACAAAACCTATCGCAAGACGGTTCTTGACGGGCTCGACACGCTGCCACCAAGGCTGCGGGTGATCATGTTGCGCGGGCGGACCGGCACGGCCAAGACACGTATCTTGAGGGCCGTCGCCAAGGCCGGCGCACAGGTGATCGATCTTGAGGGTCTGGCAAGTCATCGTGGCTCGCTGCTGGGCCGGGAGCCCGGACACCCGCAACCGACACAACGTCAGTTTGAATCACGGCTGTTTACCGCCATGCGGGAGCTGGACCCGGCACGTCCGGTCTTCATTGAGGCGGAAAGCAACAAGATCGGCGACCTGCACATCCCGCGCGCCCTGTGGTGCCGGATGCGTGATGCGCCGGCGCTTCAGGTGGTCGCCCCGCTAGCGGCCCGGGTTGGTTTCCTGATCGCCGATTATGACCATATCGTTGCCGAGCCGGAACGGCTGAAGCCCCTGCTCAGCTGGGTGGTGACGCGGATCGGTCATGAGCGGGTGGAAGCGTGGCAGAGCTGTATCAATGCCGGTGATTGGGCGGGGTTTGTCACACGCGTCCTCGAGGATCACTATGATCCGGCCTATGACCGCTCGGCCGCGGCGCGCCAGCATGTTGACCTTGGCGATCTGATTGTCGAAAGCCTTGATGACGGGGTGATTGCCCAGCTGGCCCAGGACCTCGCCGCATATGAATGAAGCTGGCGTTCCGCAACGGACCCAAAAACCACAAAAAACCCTGTTGCATCGTCGAATTAGTGATGTATAACGCTCCGCAGGCGTTTCCCCGGTAGCTCAGCGGTAGAGCAAGCGACTGTTAATCGCTTGGCCGGCGGTTCGAATCCGTCCCGGGGAGCCAGCCTGCTCTCCTTTACTCCCAGCGCCTGTTTCACCCGGCGTCCTGTCATCAGGAAGCCGGCAGTGATGTAACAGTCCTGGCATCATGCGCTTGCAGATCCGGTGACATGCCTCAGCCGCCAAAGGTACCCCGCAGGCCATCGGTGATCCCATGCTGCCGTTCACCCGCGGAACAGTCAGCTATTACCCTCTGAAAGGCGGCCACACGGAACGTCACGCCATTATATTCCACCTCATCATAGCGTGAATCCAACACAAGCTTCATGGCCTCGCCCTCCTCGACCTTCACCTGCAGCTGCTTGCCGGAAAACCGAAAGCGGCGCCCACTCGAAAGCTGCTGAACAGCAAAGTAGCGATCAGGCACCTCGCATTTATTGACAAGCACGATGTCCGCCATGATCTGGCGACCGGCTTTGGTTGAAGACGGTATCTGCATGGCAAGATAGCCGGCAATCGCCGCCAGAACAGGAATGACTACATACAGACTTTTTTTCATTTGAATATTATCTACAGAACCGGATCACCGATACATCAACTACCGCAAAGAAACGCCCATAACCAGCGTGAAGACGGCATATCAGGATCTCAGCACCAGATCTTATGCCAAAGGCATGAGACGGTCGCGAAAAAACCCTCTCGCCCGGGGACTGGCGAGAGGGTTATTCGAAGTCTCATACGGAGGAATCGAGACACCGCTGTTCTAACATTGCGAGCGATGCAGAACAGGGCAATCTTTAACCGGCATCAATGCATTTTTTGCATCGCCAGAGCAAGGCCCAATGCCAGAGCCACGATGGCGGGATTAGTAACACTCAGCTGGTGGGCGCTGCTGCGAAATGACAGCTGACATTCACTACCCGCGCGCTCCATCTGACGGCCTGATCAATTCTTGCACCGTGACCATCAGTTTCATTCAAGATATGCAAATGATGCTGCCGGTCTTGTTGTTGCTGACAGTTTTTGCGGACTGGTATCTTTTTGCCGCGTGGCGGTTGCCTCTTCCCGGCAAATCGGCTAGATGAAACGCTGTGTTGCTGGCACGGTTTTCAGCGCCCTAGTGGCGCACCGTTCCAGCACGCCCCAAGGAGAGGTGCCGGAGTGGTTGAACGGGGCGGTCTCGAAAACCGTTGTGGGCGCAAGTCCACCGAGGGTTCGAATCCCTCTCTCTCCGCCATTGCCGTCACGACTTCCCCCCTTTTATTTCAGCTGCCAAATTGCCGGGCCAGCAAGCGGATTATGGTTCGTTTGTGGTCCGCTCTATCGTCAAGCCCTCACCATCCTTAACCAAGCCTTAAATAATCTCCTGTAGCTGTGAACTGGAGAGCCATCTTCACGTGATACGCTGTGTCCCGGAAATCTGGATAAGACGGAAATTTGGATAAGAAAATCCATACGGCCATACAAATCCATGCGGATTGAAGGTTCGGGGGAGAACAAAATGGCGGACAACACGGCTGGTGACGCGGCGGGCAAAACGGCAGAGCTGAGACAGGACCCTGATCCGCGGGCCTGGGGCAAGACCAAACACACTCTTGGCGACAGCAACATCCGGCCCTTCGGGCTGGACATACACAATCCCGTCTTCCTCATCTCCAGCGTGGTCATTGCCGGTTTCGTTCTCATCGCGCTGGCCAACCAGGACGCGACGGCGGCCTTCTTCGGCTGGCTGCGGCCTTGGCTGACCAGTACCTTTGACTGGTTTCTGGTGTTGTCGGTCGATGCCATCACCCTGTTCTGTCTGGTGCTGATCTTCCACCCCGTTGGCAAGGTCAGGATCGGCGGCAAGGATGCCAGGCCCGACTATTCCTATACTGGCTGGATCGCGATGATGTTCGCCGCCGGCATCGGCATCGGCCTGTTGTTCTTCGGTGTGCTTGAACCTGTCTATTACAATTTTGCCGAATCCGGGGCGGCGCGCCCGCTTGGCATAGGCCTGGAAGACAATGAATATATCGGCGTCGTCGGCACGATCCACCATTGGGGACTTGAGGGATGGGCCGTCTATGCCGCTGTCGGCCTCTCGCTTGGTATCTTCAGCTACAATCTTGGCTATCCGCTAACCCTGCGCTCCGCCTTTGTGCCGATTCTTGGCGAACGTGTCTGGGGTGCGTGGGGTCATGCCATCGACACCGCCGCGGTTTTTGCCACGCTGTTTGGCCTGACAACCTCGCTTGGCCTTGGCGCTGGCCAGGTTGCTGCCGGCCTGCATGAAATCTTCGGGATCACGCCGAGCCCGACGGTTACTGTCCTGCTGATCATCGGCATCACGGCCATTGCGCTGGGATCGGTGATGCTTGGCATGGATGCCGGCGTCAAACGCCTGTCGGAGATCAACATGGTGATGGCTGTCTGCCTGTTCATCTTCGTGATCCTGGCGACCGGCCTTGTCGCCGCCATTACCCGATATTTCACTGTCATGGTGGATTATGTGGCGCTGCTGCCGGCGCTCTCCAACCCGTTCGGGCGGGAGGATACCAGCTATTTCCACGGATGGACGACCTTCTACTGGGCCTGGTGAAACGCCTGGTCGCCCTTTGTCGGCATGTTCATCGCCCGCATTTCCAAGGGCCGCACAGTGCGTGAATTCGTTTTATGCGCACTGATCGCGCCAACGCTGGTCTGCGCCTTGTGGATGTCCACCTTTGGCGGCGCCGCCATCGACCTGCTGAATGCTGGCGGGGCTGAGGGCGTCAGGGCGACCGTCATCGACGCCTACCAGCCCGAGGGCGCCCTGTTCGGGCTACTGAAAGAGCTGCCATTCTATGAGGTGGTCGCGCCGGTGGCCCTTGTGCTGATCGTCATCTTCTTCGTGACATCTTCGGACTCAGGCTCACTGGTCATCGACACAATCACCGCCGGCGGCAAGATGGACGCACCGGTCGTCCAGCGCGTCTTCTGGTGCACCCTCGAAGGGCTGGTGGCCATCGCCCTGCTGCTTGGCGGCGGGTTGAACGCCCTGCAGGGGGCCGCTGTGTCAACGGGGATCCCCTTCACACTGATCATTCTGGTCATGTGCTATTGTCTGTGGCTGGCCTTGAAACGCGAGCGCGCAAAGCTCTAGTCATACCTCTCGTCATTTCGGTTCCCCGTGGCCAAATCCAGTGTCTTTTCATATGCAGCATCTGTGACGGAAAGGAACCGCGTAACCGAATTTTCGGATTTTCTGTTTTCCAGGGGCAAACTCTCGGCCATTATCATCAACCGGCTTGTGCGTGACGCTTGTGCGTGACAAGGTCGCTTGATGAGGCAAGACAGGTATTTTCACCTTGTGGAGTTGAGAAATGCGCCGGTTCCGTTCCATCCTCCTTCTGACAATGCTCGTCTCAACGCTCGCCGGCCCGCTGTCGGCGCACCAGTGCATCCTTGGCGGCAGCACCGCCACGGATATGCAGATCTACAACAGCTGCAAGGCCGATCTCGCCGCCGGCATCGCCGGTCATGATCATCAGAATGCGGACATGTCCGATGAAATCCTGCGGCTGAGAGACGAGAATGAGACTCTTAGGGGACGGTTGACGACAGTCAGACAACGCCTTCTGACCATTCTCGGTGATCTCTAGTCCGGACTGCCAATCAAGAGTTCCCGGGCAGATGTCGACCTTCGCCTCTGCCGTCGACACCACCCCGTTCAGCGGCCTTGACTGCACAGCGTGGCGATCCTGTCGCTCAGGTCCGGCCGGAAGCTATTTCGGCCTACCGCGATGAAAAGGCCTTTGTGGACTGTCAGAAAATCCTCAACGGCATCCCC
>CALIBP010000261.1 GCA_938048165.1 uncultured Alphaproteobacteria bacterium
CTTCCGGTCACCAATATTGAAACGATGTGTGACGGTAAAGGAGCTATTGCCCCACTCGGAAACGAAACTTTCCACGGCAAGCTCGTCACCAAACATACTGGGTGAGCTGAAATCGCCGTGAGCGCTTAATATGGGGATACCAAGCGCGCCCCATTTCTCGCCCCACTCTTCCCAACGGATGCCTGCTGCCTTGAACAGATAGTAAGAGGCTTCATCCATCCATTTAAAATAATTGCCATAAAACGTAATCCCGGCGGGGTCAGCATCTGTCCACAAAACACGGATGAGGTGCGTATTCCTAAACCCTGGTGCGGTATCCATCATCGCAGATGCCCCCTAATCTGACGTTACATAGCCTTGACGAATATCTTCTGCCCTCTTCTCCAGATCCCGTTCCGCGGGATTGCCATATCCGCCACCGCCTGCAGCCTCCATCACGAGTGTATCGCCGGCTTCGAGGTTAACGCTGGTCGTAATCGGCATTTCTTTTTCATTTTCCTTGCCAGGATTGACGACGAAACGACTGGGTCGTCCCGGCTTGCCACCGGCGACACCCCTTGGCGGTCGCACGGCCCGGTCTCCGCGGAAGATGACCAATCCTGGCTGCAGCATTTCGTACTCTCGTCGTAGGGCGAGGCCGCCGCGATGTTTTCCATCACCGCCTGACCCAGGGATCATTTCAAACTTAGTCACCCGGCAGGGAAATTCTGTCTCGACGATCTCAATCGGCGTCACATAGATATTCGATAGATGCACGGTCGTCCCCGACGCACCATCCTGAGAGGCTGATCCGCCATAGGCCGAACCATAGATCTCATACTGATTGCCACGCGGCTTGCGGGGACCGGGTCCCCAATCGACCGTTAGTCCACCACCACTACCGCCGCTATAGGCGGCCGCGCGGTCCGTTGAAAATGCACCAAATGCTTCAAGCAGCATATCGATCACTGTCATACAGGTTTTCATATAGGAGCTGCACGGTGCCGGCGGGATTGGGCTCAGGACCGTACCGGGTTTCAAATTGATCGTAACCGCCTCACGAACCGCATCGCTGTAGCGTAGATTGGGGTTAATCATGCCAATCAAGACCTGATAGCAACACGCCTCCACTAGTGCGCGGCGAATATTGACCGGTCCACGGCCCTGCGGATCGCTTTCGGTAAAATCAAATTCAACATGGCCATCTTTAACCGTCATGCGGACATGCATGCGAACCGGCTTGTTGCGGTCAATACCATCACTATCGAGGTAAGACTCCGCTTCCTGCGTAACATTGGGTAATTGCGACAGCGCCTCGCGAAATTCGAGACCTGCCGCTTCGATCATTGCATCCAGTGACGCAGCCAGTTCGACGGCACTATATTCCTCAGAAATCTGTCGTAATCGATCACGGCCAATAAAGCAGGCCGCCACCTGTCCGCGTAGATCACCCAGCGTAAGTTCAGGCTGACGGCTGTTTGTCGCGATCAACCGTTCAATGCCTTTGTCATAGACACCGGCGCGATAAAGCCGTGTCGGCGGATAAACGATGCCTTCCTGAAACAGTTCCGTTGCCTGTCCCCAGGTCGAACCCGGCATGGTACCGCCAACATCCGCCTTGTGGGCGATAGAGCCCGCGAAGCCGATTAACTCTTCGTTCTGGAAGATCGGCACAATGACACCCATATCAGGGACATGCGGCATGCTGCCGTCATAGGGATGATTAGAGATAAAGACATCGCCATCACACAGCCCGTCATCACCCACCAGCTCAAATATCCGCTGTACAAAATAGCGATAGGCCGTGGAGTGAAAAAACATTGGTGGCGCAACAAGAAGCCGTCCCTGTGCATCAAGAATGACGCAGCTGAAATCTCGGGATTCTCGGACAATCGTCGAATAGCCGGAACGGAAGAAATGATGATGCATCTCATCCATCAGGCTGCCAATCCGATTGCGCAGGATCTGTACTGTTATCGGGTCAACTGCTTTGCCTGACTGGGTACTCATGCCACTTCCTCCCGAAAGAGTTCCATATTGCCAGCATTATCGAGCCGAACCGACCAACCACCGGGGACCACTGTTGTCGCATCAAGCTGTTCAACAATAATCGGCCCCTCAATGGTACCGTCCGTCGGCAGGTCTTCTCGCCGCCAGACCGCCGCCTCTATTGACTGACCACGCGCATCACGGAAAGTCCTTTGTCCGGTTGGTTGTCCAGAACGGGCCGTTTCCTGATCAATCGACGACGCCATTTCAATTTTTGGCACTGGCATAACGGCCCGCAATCGATAGCTTACAACTTCAATCAACGCCCCCCGCGCCGCATGTCCATGCACCGCCTCGTGTCGTTCATGAAAACGTTCCGCCAATGCTGAAAATCCAGATGCATCAAGCGGTGTCGGAATGCCTTCGATGGGAACACTCAGTTCGTAGCCCTGCCCGGCATAGCGCAGATCAACCTCTCGCAGGAAGTGCTTATCTTCATCACCGAGCCCCTCTTCCTGAAGTTCTTTCGTTGCCCGTTCTACCAACGTCGCAAAGGCGGATTCAACGTGATCCGGGTCGATACCGTCCAGATCCTGTAGATCAGACCGAATATAATCATGCACAACGTCGGCACAAAGCAGACCAAGTGCCGAAAACGCCCCGGGGCTCGCCGGAACCAGTACACGTGGAATGCCTAGGTCTTCAGCAACAGCAACGGCATGAACCGGTCCAGCACCACCGAAAGGAACAAGAGTAAAGCCTGACAGATCGACACCCTTCTTCGCAGCCTGAACCCTAATTTCATCGGCCATCCGGGCATTAATAACCCGCGCTATACCTGCCGCCGCATCCGACAATTCTATACCCAATGGTGTAGCCACGTGATCCTGCACCGCTTGTGTAGCGGCCTTCATATCAAGCGACATCTCGCCGCCAAGGAAGAAGTCCGGGTTCAAAATACCTGAAACAACATCGGCATCTGTCACAGTTGGTAATGTAGCGCCTTTGCCGTAACAGGCCGGCCCCGGCGATGCCCCAGCACTATCCGGCCCTACTTCAAGTAATCCACCCGCATTGACGCGGGCGATACTACCGCCACCCGCAGATATTGTCGAAACATCAAGAGCTGGTACCGCAACAATGCGCCCCGCAATTACCGCCTCCCCATGCTCGAGCGGCGCCCCATTTTCAACAAAGGCGATATCGCAACTCGTACCACCCATATCCATGGTGACGATATTCTTCCAGCCCTGCTCAATCCCGAGCAAGTAAGCCGTGCCCTGAACGCCCGCAGCCGGACCGGACAATAACGTATGGACCGTTTGCGCCTCGGCATTGGCGGAAAGTGGCATCACACCACCATTCGATTGCATTAAGAACCGGCGCCGCGTCATGACCTGTTCATCGTCCAGACCGGACGCCAGATCAGCTATATATTTCGCCAGCACCGGTACGAGATAGGCATTGATCAAGGTCGTTGAATAGCGTGGCCACTCGCGAATACGCGGTAATACCTCGCTCGACATAGATACGAAGGCATCCGGGGCAATTTCACGAATAATCCTGGCGGTCTCGCGTTCATGCGCATCGTTCATATAGGAGAACAGATAGCAGACGGTGAAAGAGTTGATGCCCTCGGCAATAAGCGATCTTGTGGCTTCCGCAATGGCGTCTTTATCAAGAGGCTGTATCTCATTCCCCAGATAATCCATCCGCCCGGGGATTTCCCGTGTCAAAGAGGGGGGTGCCAGATGTGCAGGCCTTTGAAACAGATGATCGAACGGATTGCCTTCGTCTCGGGCCTGTGTCTGGACCTCACAAATCGCCCGGAAATCCTGATTGATCATCAGTCCAATCTTGGAGCCCTTACCTTCCAGCAAGGCATTTGTCGTGACCGTTGTGCCATGGGCAAAAAAGGCAATCTCATCAGGCGAGACACCGTTGCCCAATAGCTGTTTTAATCCTTCGAGAACTGCCAAAGCGGGGTTTTCAGGAGAGGAAGGCAGCTTCTCAATTCTCAGAGCCCCACTCGCCATATCATTGAGAACTAAATCGGTGTGGGTACCGCCAACGTCGACACCAAGCCGGTATCGCGCCGGTCCATTTGAATCTTCCATTTTACTCGGTTTCAGCTGCTATTTTTCGCTGCCGGACAATACGCATAGCCAGCAGGATAATCAACGCAGTACCAGCAGGAATCAGGGCCCCTGGGTGAGTTGTCCCATACCAGACGGTACCACCACCGATAAAGATTGCCGCGACCAACAGCCCGATTACACCAAAGCTTCCCACCATACCACCACTACCGACAACTTTCGTCATTTGCCCAATTACAATCCCTGCGGTCACGGTGGTAATCACCACGTAGATGATTTCCTCTAATGTCCCCTGCAATAAGAGAGCGGGATTGAAGACCCAGAGGAACGGCATGAGAAAAGCCGCTGCCGCGAGCTGCAAACCAACCAGCCCGGTCCGCCACATATCACTTCCGGCGATCTGTGCCGCTACCATACTGGCAACCGCCACAGGTGGGGTCAGCATGCTAAGAAGACCGTAATAGAAAATGAACATATGGGCAGCAAGCCCTGGAATTTTCATGTCGATTAGGGCCGGGGCGATAATAGAGACAAGCACGACATAAACAGCCGCTGTCTGCATGCCCATGCCCAACAGGATACAGATGAAGGCCGTGAGAACCAGCATCGCCAGGACACCGTAAGCCTGAGCAATTTCCGTCAAGGCAAGGGATAGCTGAAAGCCTAACCCTGTGCTGTTCATCAAACCAATTATGACCCCTGCGCCGCCACCGATCATGACCAAAGGCACCAGGTTTTCACCACCGCCGACAAAGAAACCCTTCCACTCTTCCCAATTGGGAAGTCGCCGGTTTCGAACAATCATAAAAATAAGTAACAAGCCGCAGGCATACATCCCGGCCAATCCGGCCCGATAACCAAGCCCAATCAGGACATAGATCAGTACCGCAAGGGGAAGGAGGTAGATCCAACCAGAGACAAGAACTTTCCAGGCATTAGGCAGCTGATCTTTAGGGAGACCTTTGATACCGAACCGGACGGCAACACCATCTACCTGCAGGAATAACACCAAAAAATAAATTATCGCCGGTAGCAACGCCGCCAAAGCCACTTCACCATAAGGAATCTCCAGAAACTCGGCGATGATGAATGCCGTCGCTCCCATCACAGGCGGCGCAATCTGCCCACCATTCGACGCTACTGCTTCGATGGCGGCAGCATATTTAGGTTGGAACCCGGTCTCTTTCATCATCGGAATAGTGACAACGCCCGTCGACATTATGTTGGCGACAGTTGAACCCGATATTGAACCGAAGGCCGAAGAGGCGACGACAGCGACCTTTGCTGGTCCACCGCGACGATGCCCCATAAGGCCAAGGGACAAATCATTCACAAACTTCATTGCCCCTGAGACATCCATCATTTTTCCAAAAATGATGAACGCAAGAACGAGCTCTACGATAATGCGGAGTACTAGTCCCGGAATTCCGTTCACGTCCGTATAGAGATAAACCAGTGTTTTGGTTGGCGGGAATACTTCGGCTTCAATCACACCTGGCAAATGATTGCCCAAAAATCCATATATCAGGATTACCCAAACGATACCCGCAATGACGCCACCCGCCGCCTTGCGGATACCTTCCATCATTGCGAGAACCGCTATGATCCCCGGCACCCACATTTTAGGGGGCCTTTCGGCCGCATCGAGATACCATTCCTGTAAATTAAGGGCTGCCCAAAGCCAGACGCCACACCCAATGACTGCGATAATCATATCAAAGATGCCGGCCTTTTCACCATAAGGGTATTTCAAAAAGGCGGCGGCGATGCCTAGGCCAAGAACAATTATAACGGCCTGTTCGGAAACCAGTCCAAGCTGGAAATAATCGGGAACAGAAAATATCCAAAGAATGCCCCAGAGGGGCATTAACGCAAGAAAAGTGCACAGGGCCAAATGGCAGATTCTATCAGTCATATTTGACCCTGTGCGTTACGCGATACTTTTACAACAGAACCCTTGTTATTTGGCAGCTGCCAGGGCTGCCTGCTGCTGTTTTTCGTTGGCGGCTGACCAGTTGCCAATTTCCTTCATGTATTTCACAACACCAGCATGATACGGATGCGGGTTGGTTGGCGGCGTAATAGCGTTTTGCTTCACGCCCCGCAGAGGACCATAGGATTTCTGCATTTTCTTCCAATTTGTGTGAAGAACTTTGATGATTTTATACGCATCATCCGTCGAAACCTGTTTACCTGCGTTCAGATAAGCATCAAATGCGGCAACACGTGTTGGAGTCTTCAGGAATGGGCGGAATTTGCTGGGCTTTTGCATAATACCGCGCGAGCCCGGGACTTCTCGATTCAGAAAGGCGTCAGAACCACCGGCTCCCAGAGGAATAATGCGGATACCGCCGGGAACACCGGCATGGGCTTTCCGAACCGCAGGCATACCCAGTGCAACGGAAGAGGCATCTGCACGTCCTTCGACGACCTTATTGATGTTATCAACAATGCCACCCGACTTAACGGCGCTAATATCTTTGAGCGACAGCCCACCAGAATGGAGGTAGGCAATATTCAGGTTCGTCAAATTGACGATCGGCCCGGTCGTTGTAACAACCTTTTTACCTTTCAGGTCAGCGACACTCTTGATGCCAGAATTCGCTTTCACCATTAGGCCGTAAGGAATGATCCACACCCTTGCGATTGCCCGGATATTTTTCAGTTTCTTTTTGAAGGGGGCAGCGCCTCGTACTGACGCGCCTGAATCCATCGAGTTATTAAGGCCTAATGTCATCTCACCTTTGTTGACGACCGACATATAAACCGTAGACCCCGCATGCGGCTGGGCGGTTGCACGAATTTGCAGGTTTTGCTGCAGCTCCTTGGCAAAGCCACTGGCCAACAGGTAGAAAACCGAGCCCTGTCGGTTGGACCCAATTGTAATACGCTTGATCTTCGCTTCAGCGGCGGTTGAAGCAGCAATGGCCGTAAAAGCGGCGATGCAGGCAATTCGAATACTCGTCTTCGTCATTGAAAATCTCCCTTCCTAATTTCTTGGTTTAATTCAATGTATTTGGCCTCATTGACCGAGCATCTGTCAACCACCTCCAGTCATTGGCGTAGCGACGGAACCCGGCTAAACTCCACGAAATCAAAGGGGAATTTAATGAGCATCGAAATAAAAATTACCGCTTCAGACGGGCATGTATTTGACGCGTGGCGCAGCGAGCCAACTGGAGCCATCAAAGGTGGGGTCGTTATTCTACATGCCATTACCGGGCGTATCCCCCATCTTGCAGATGTTTGCGATCAATGGGCATCCGAAGGCTATGTCGCCGTTGCACCCTCTTTATTTGATCGTATCGGTCCGAACATTATCAATAGCTACGAACCGGAAGGTGTTGAGGCTGGTATCGCTCACTACACTTCTTTGGTTGGCGATAAAATTTTAATCGACACCAACGCCTGCGCCGAAACATTGAGAAGCTACGGCCCGGTGGTCATCTCGGGCTTCTGCACCGGAGGCACCTGGGCATGGGTCAGCGCCGACAAGCTAAAATTCGACGCTATGGTCAATTATTACGGCAGCCATGTCCCGGCGCGACTGGAATACAAACCCAGATGCCCGTCAGTGATTCACTACGGCGATATTGACCACTGTGTTTCGATGGAAGAAATCGAGACCATTAGGGCCGCAAACCCGGAGCTTCGTATTCACATCCATCCGGGCGCCAAACATGCGTTCTTTAACCCGGAGCAAAAAAGCTTTCACCCTGAAGCCGCACCTAAATCATGGATAGAATCGATGGCATTTCTCGACGAAGTTCTTGGCTAGGAAAACGTTAAGAGGTTCCCCAGACTTCGTCAACGACCTTGAGGATTAGCTCAAGCTTGCGCTTCTGGTCATCGAAGGTAATCGGATTGCCGCGCGCGACACTCGCGAAACCACATTGCGGGCTCAATGCCAGATTCTCGATCGGTATATAGCCAGAGGCTTCTTCGATACGGCGCAAGAGAACATCTTTAGAATCATTCTCCGGCGTTTTGGTTGTCACGAGCCCCAAAACCACAAACGTGTCTTTTTGCGCAAACCGCAATGGTGAGAAATCACCAGCACGTTCACTGTCATATTCCATAAAGAACGCATCAACATCGAACTGGGTGAACAACGCTTCGGCGACAAAATCGTAACTGCCTTCAGCCAACCAGGCACCGGCATTATTTCCGCGACACATATGCATGCTGATGGTCATATTGTCAGGACGGTCACGGGTGGCCATGCTGACGAGTTTTCCCTGCAGCGCTATCTGATCTTTCGGGTCCAGCCCCTTACTCCTTGCCGCTTCCTGAAACTTGGGATCGCATAACATCGCAGCGTCAGTATTATCGATTTGCAGATAGGTTGAGCCAGCAGTCGATAAATCCTGAATTTCGTCACGATAGGCCTGTGTCAAATCTTCAAAAAACTCTTCAATATCCGGATATACCTCCTCATTGACAGCTTCCCGCCCACCACGCACATAGAACAATGTCGGCGATGGGACCGTTACCTTGATCGTTCGATCCGTCAGATCCTTCAAAAACAAATAGTCCTGAAGCACGATGCCGCCCTGTTGTCGGCTAATCTTGGAATCTGTGTGCGCAACGGGTGGCTGGAAACCCGATCCGGCAAACGCTGCACCGTCCGCGAGTCTGCGCAATTCAACGCCTTCAAATCGACCGATGGAATCATAAGCCCAGGAACCGCGGCGAAATTCTCCGTCTGTCGCCACCTGCAAACCAACCTGCTTCTCAAAATCAACGAGTTCGCGGATACATTCGTCTTCGATCACCCGCAGCTGATCTAGCGAGATGCCCTCCTCTTCCTTAAAATCCGGTGTGGATTCAAGCTCGAGCCCGGCATTGCGTCGGGCTTCTTTTAAGCGCTCCGGGCGCAAAAAACTGCCAACGACATCAGCGCGGAAAGGTGGTTTAGATTTTGTCATAATTACTACTTTCTACTTAAAGGGTTCCTTGCCCAGGACCCAGGCAGTCAGTGAAAAGCGTGATCCGGATGTCACCGGTGCCACGCGATGGATAACAAAACTTGGAAAGATAACGATCGTCCCTCGTTCGCGTGGAGCGATATCTGCCTGCGGTCCGTATAGCGCTTCAATGTTCCCGCCTTTCATAGCTGTCGCCATCGCTCAGTTGAACGGTTACTCCGAGCTTACGTAGACTAAAGGGGTGCTGAGAACTGATATCCAGGTGCCAATCGTAATGTCCAGCATTGGTATATTCAGCGACCTGAAAATCTTCAGATTCAAACAGGTCAAACTTCCTGGCTTCAGAATTCAGATGCAGAACGATCTCGAAAACTTTTTTGTAGAGCCATTCGGTCTCCTCGGTACGAGCCAACCGAGCAATGTCACTGTCCCGAACTTCGAGTTCAACGTCGTTCTGCCGGACAACGCCTTTAGAAAGGCCCTGCGCGCGGGCAAGCTCTATTACCGCATCGCAGTCTTCATTTGAGAACGCACCGCGTGCACTGGCACACATATGTAGAACACGTGAAGAAACGGGATCAGCCATGTCTGCCAAGGGTCAATCAAACAGGTGTGGAAACTTTTCACGCATCTGTGCCTTAAGCTCCGGGCTCGCTTCGGCGACCGTTGGGAACTCGTCCTTCCAGCCATAAGGCCTGCAAGCATCGATAAGACCTCGGTTATTTTGCCACGGTGGTTCACGCAAAATCGGGTCCAGCGGTGTCGACCAAGACCGTTTAACAAACTGAACATCCTCCGGTGGGTCGCAACGGGTCGACATCGCCCAAATGACATCAAACATATTGGAGGGATCAATATCGTCATCGACCACAACAACCCAGCGCCCGGCATAATTACCGGCGTGACAGTTCATCGCCAGCATTCCGGCCTGCGAAGCATGCCCTGGGTAAAGCTGTTTGATCGAAATAACATTAAACAGACGGCCGGCGCCGGCCTCATGGCACCAAACACCACTGATGCCATTCAACCCGGCCTTTTCACATTCATCCCAGATCATCGCCGATTTCACCGCAGCACGCGCAAACGTAAAATTTTCGGGTGGCCGAGACGGGATCGCCAGCGTCAAGATCGGATTGGTTCGATGGTAGATACGTTTGATCTTAACGATCGGCAGCTCGCTGGAAGTAGAGGCGTAGTACCCCATGAATTCGCCAAAAGGCCCTTCCTCCCGCAACTCATCTCCATAGATTTCGCCTTCAAGCACTATTTCAGCATGCGCCGGAATTGGCAGTCCGTGAATTTCGCTTGGGATGACTTCAAGAGCCCGTCCCCGCATACCACCGGCGTACGCAAACTCATCAACTTCATGATCAATTTCCTGATGCGAAACCAGGAATAGTAAGGGATCATGGCCGCAGGAGATAAGAACAGGGCACGGTTTGCCTTTGGCAAAATACTTGTCACTGATCAGCCGACCCTGCTTCCCCGGCGACATCCAAATACCAACAGTTTTCTCATCGTGAACCATGACGCGGTATGTCGCTGAATTCACCCAGCCCGTATCGGGGTCTCGCATAATAATTGCGTCATCTGTCCCGATGTAGCGACCACCATCAAGTTCGTGGACAAAGGGTGCCGGAAACTTCCAGACATCTACCTCGTCATCCCGCATGATGTTTTCCATTACCGGCCCGGTCGGAACCTCCACCGGCGGGATAAGCTTAAACTCGCGCTTCGAGCGCTCGCGATAGCTTTTTACGAGATCAATTTCATCTTTCGGCTCCGGTAAACCGAGAACAACAGCGAGACGTTTAAAAGCATTTGCAGCTCCGGAAAGGATACGTGTTCCTTCCGGGTAGCCCTTGATGTTATCAAATAATATCGCCTTGGCGCGCCCAGGCTTTTCAGCCGCCGTCATTTCGGAAATGGCGCCTACTTCCAGATTCCAGTCGGCACCATCGACATGCGCGACCTCACCCATTTCTTCAAAACGCTCTAACAGGTCGCGCAGATCCTGATAACCTTCATTGCGCCGAGGCGCCTCTTCATTCGCCATTGGTATTCTCCAGACCTGAATTGGTGAAAGCTGATTAATCGTTTTATACGGCAGTCTGTAACGCCGCAACTAGCCCCCTCCCATAGACATCTGCTCATGTGGGTCGGTAAGGTCGAAAATCCCACAATAGAACGAACGCTCGATATGATTGACCTTCCTGAAACATCGGTTTCCCAAAACTTCAGCGCCTGGGCAACTTCTCTGACCGGCGATTTGATCCCAGAAGACGTCCAAATAGCTATAGGCAATGCGCTGCTCGACTATGCCGGGCTATGCGTCTCAGCAAAAAATCTCGATTATGTCGGTGCGATGATCAGGGCGTGCTCGGCACCTGGTAACTGCACCGTCATCGGCCATGCAATCCCCGTCGATGTAGCATCTGCTGCCCTGATAAATGGAACTGCCGCGCATGGAGAAGACTACGATGATACGTTTGAAGGGACGCCAGTCCATACCGGTGCCGTCATCATGCCTGCGGTTCTGGCAGCAGCTGAAAATTTCAAACTTGCGGGCGACGACGCCTTGCGAGGCATCGCGGTGGGTACTGAGCTCATGTGTCGTATGGCGCTAGTCGCCCCTACAGGTATTCATCGCGCCGGGTTCCACCCAACGGCCGTCATTGGGGCAATGGGCGCGGCTGCGGGAGTCAGCGCAGCACTTGGCTCAACGAAACAGCAAATGACCGACGCCATTGGTATTGCCGGCAGCTTTGCCTCCGGCATAATCGAATATCTGGCGGAAGGCAGCTGGACCAAGCGCCTTCATGCTGGCTGGGCGGCGCAGTCTGGCGTTCGGGCCGCCCTCCTCGGTCGTGAAAGCTTCATGGGGCCACGCACTGTTATGGAGGGCGAACACGGTTTCTTCTTTGGTTTCTCTTCTGCAACCATTCCCAATAATTTCAGCAAAATCACCGAAGATCTGGGACAGCACTGGCACGCTGCAAACATCGCTTTTAAACCCTACGCTTGTGGCACGATGACCCAACCCTATATCGATTGCGCCATCCAATTAACTCGACAAGGCATTTCACCGGATGACATCATCAACATCACCTGCAAAGTGGGCGAAGGAACGGTTCATCGCCTTTGGGAACCTTTGTCTGAAAAACGTAACCCGTCGACTGCCTATTCGGCCAAGTTCAGTGTTCCGTACTGCATCGCTGCCGGGATTATTGACCAGGCGGCCGGCCTGGCTCAATTTACCGATGAGCGTGTAGCAGATCTGGCGATACGAGATCTGGCCAACCGGGTGTCATACGAGATTGATCCAGAGAATGAGTATCCAGCCAATTATAGCGGACACCTGCGCGCAACATTGAAAGACGGAAGCGAGAGAGAGATAGAGCAACCGCATATGCGGGGCGGCGCCCGAGAGGCTCTGTCACGTGAGGAAATTGTCGCCAAGTTTAGAGCGAACGTCGAATTTGGCGGCTGGTCAAGTAGTGCCGCCGACGAGCTTCAATCCTTTTGCGAAGGCTTTCAGCAGACAGGGAGCCTCAAAGAACTAAGTCAGTTCCGGTCCCCTGCC
>CALIBP010000262.1 GCA_938048165.1 uncultured Alphaproteobacteria bacterium
CGTAGAGAGTTTTATTACCGAGACTGCCTTTGAGAATGGCTGGGTCAAGCCGCCGAAGCCGGTGCGCGAAATCGATCAGTCAGTGGGAATTATTGGGGCCGGCCCCGCCGCGCTCGCCGCTGCTGATGTCCTGCGCCGCAAAGGCTATCAGGTTCATGTCTATGATCGTTATGATCGGGCCGGTGGATTGCTGGTTTATGGCATTCCGAACTTCAAGCTCGATAAGTCAATTGTAACGCGTCGCATCGCCCTTCTCGAAGAAGCCGGGATCAAGATGCATTATAACGTTGATGTTGGTCAGGATATCAGTTTCCAGGAACTGCGTGACCGTCATGATGCTATTCTGGTCGCGACGGGTGTCTATAAGGCGCGTGACCTTCAGGCACCAGGTGTCGGGCTAGGTAATATTGTTCCGGCGCTCGATTTTCTGATTGCCTCCAATCGCAAAGGTCTCGGTGATACGGTTTCCGAATTTGATGATGGCTCTTTGAGTGCCGCCAATAAAAAAATTGTCGTTCTCGGTGCTGGCGATACGGCGATGGATTGTGTTCGGACGGCTGTCCGCCAGGGAGCAGAATCCGTTGTCTGCCTGTATCGCCGCGACATGGCCAACATGCCCGGCTCCCGTCGCGAGGTTCAGTACGCGGAAGAGGAAGGTGTTCAGTTTACCCTTCGCGCACAACCGGAAGCGTTTCTTGGTGATGAAGCGGTTTCCGCGGTACGCGCGGCCCGTATTCATCTCGGTGTTGCCGATGCCTCCGGACGCCAGACACCTGAGGTCATCGAAGGCTCGAGCTTTAATGTTGAAGGTGATCTGGTCATCAAGGCCTTGGGCTTCGACCCCGAAGATTTACCAAAAATGTTTGACGTCCCTGAGTTAGGCGTCACCAGATGGGGAACGCTCAAAATTAATTTCCGCAACAAGATGACCAATCTCGATGGCGTCTTTGCGGCAGGTGATATTGTCCGTGGCGCCTCACTGGTGGTGTGGGCCATCCGAGATGGCCGTGATGCCGCGACGGCGATGGACAGCTATCTCAAGGCACGACGCCCCATAAGCGAAGAGGCTGCGGCATGACCGACAAAAAATTAAATAAGGGCGAACAAGAAATCGCAGCCTGGCGCGAGAATGCCCAACGTCTGCATAGTGAAGGTCTCTACGATCCCGCTGATGAGCATGATGCTTGTGGCGTCGGAATGGTGGTCTCCATCGACGGTAAACGGCGTCGCGAAGTCGTTGAAGCCGGCATAGCCGCGCTTAAAGCGTTATGGCATCGCGGCGCGGTTGATGCTGACGGCAAGACCGGCGACGGGGCGGGTATCCATGTCGAAATCCCGCAGGACTTTTTTCACGAACACACGATCAGAACCGGTCACACACCGGGGCCGGGGCCGATCGCTGTCGGCATGATTTTCCTGCCTCGTACGGACCTCGCTGGTCAGGAGCGTTGCCGCAGTATCGTTGAAGCGCAGATTCTGCAGTTCGGCTATTCGATCTATGGCTGGCGCCAGGTACCGCTGAATGTCGACATCATCGGTGAAAAGGCGAATGCCACGCGGCCTGAGATTGAACAGATTATGATCGCTGGCCAGTCCGGCAAATCTGACGAAGATTTTGAACGCGATCTTTACGTCATTCGTCGTCGAATCGAAAATCAGGTCATAGAGGAAAACATTCCGGGTTTTTACATCTGCTCGTTAAGCTGCCGTTCGATCATTTATAAAGGCATGTTTCTCGCCGAGCAGGTTACAGAATTCTATCCGGATCTTCTGGATGAGCGTTTTGAATCACGCTTTGCGATTTATCATCAGCGATATTCGACAAATACATTTCCGACCTGGAAGCTCGCCCAACCGTTTCGCATGCTGGCCCATAATGGTGAAATCAATACGCTTTCCGGAAATGTGAACTGGATGAAAAGCCACGAGACCCGGCTTGAATCAGAAATTTTTGGCGAGTCAATTGAAGATATCAAACCAATCATTCAGGCCGGGAGTTCTGATTCTGCAGCCCTCGACGCAGCTTATGAATTACTGGCGCGTGGTGGACGGTCCGCACCAATGGTCAAGATGATGGTGATTCCGGATGCCTGGTCGGCAAAACCGAACGTCCCTGATCATCACGCAGCATTCTTCAGCTATTGCAATTGTGTCATTGAACCCTGGGATGGCCCCGCGGCTATTTGTGCGACAGACGGCACCTGGGTCGTCGCTGGTATGGATCGCAATGGCTTGCGTCCGCTGCGTTATTCAATCCGGGAAGACGGTCTGCTGGTCGTCGGGTCGGAGACCGGCATGGTCACGATGGATGAATCTCGGATTATTGAAAAGGGCCGTGTCGGTCCCGGGCAAACGATTGCCGTGCATCTCGATGAAGGTCGGTTCTATCACGACGGTGAATTGCGAGACCTCATGGCAGCGGAGGCACCCTTTGAAGAATGGGTTACCAACATTACCCAGATGGACAGTCTGATTCAGTCGGGTAGCGATGAGCATGCCGAGTTTGACCGTGATGAGTTGCGTCGTCGGCAGCTGTCTGCCGGTCATACGCTGGAAGACCTTGAGCTTTTGGTTCAGCCGATGGTTGAGGATGCTAAGGAAGCCGTCGGGTCGATGGGTGATGACACACCCATCGCAGTGTTGTCCGAACATTATCGCGGGCTACATCATTTCTTCCGCCAGTCCTTTAGCCAGGTAACCAATCCGCCGATCGATAGTCTGCGTGAATATCGCGTTATGACCCTGAATACGCGGCTGGGAAATCTGGGCAACATTCTGGCAATGGATGAGAGCCAGACTCGGCTTCTTCAACTCAGCTCACCGGTTCTGGCGAATGCAGAGTTTGATGCGTTGCGTGCCCATATGGGTGATACCGCGTTTGAGATCGACTGTACCTTTGACGCCGATGGTGGCGACAATGCGCTCCGGGAAGCAATGGATCGTATCCGCGCCGAAGCTGAAAACGCGGTGCGTGGTGGCGCGGTACACGTCATCTTGTCGGATAAAAATATAGGGCCAACAAGAGCCTCGATTCCGATGATCCTCGCGACCAGCGGTGTCCATAGTCATCTGGTACGGGAATCGTTGCGGACCTTTACATCAATCAATGTGCGTTCCGCCGAGTGTCTCGACACGCATTATTTTGCCGTCCTGATTGGTGCCGGTGCGACAACCGTCAACGCCTATTTGACGCAGGAAGCGATTGCCGACCGGCATCGTCGCGGATTGTTTGGTGATCTTTCTCTGACCGATTGTGTTCAGCGCTATTGTGAAGCAGTCAATCAGGGTTTGTTGAAGATCATGTCCAAGATGGGGATTTCAGTTATCTCCTCCTATCGCGGAGCCTACAAATTTGAGGCTGTTGGGCTTAGTCGTACGCTGGTATCGGAATTCTTCTCCGGTATGGCATCACGGATTTCCGGGATCGGTCTTTCCGGTATTCAGCATAATTCCCTACGGCTTCATCGTCAGGCATTCTCAGAAGATGTGACAACCCTGCCGATTGGCGGTCTGTACCGCTACCGTCGCAGCGGTGAGACCCACTCCTTCCAGGGTGAGAGCATCCATATGCTTCAGCATGCCTGCGATACGGATTCCTATACGGGTTATAAGAAATATTCCGAAGCGGTACAGCGCCAGTCGCCCGTGAATTTGCGCGATCTAATGGAGTTTTCGCCGAGTGGCGAGGGCGTGGAAATCGAAGAAGTTGAGTCGATTACCGAGCTGCGTAAACGGCTTGTCGCCCCCGGTATCTCTCTAGGGGCTCTTGGCCCCGAGGCGCATGAAACATTGTCAATTGCGATGAACCGCATTGGCGCCAAATCAGACTCTGGTGAGGGCGGCGAGGATCCCGCTCGCTTTAAGCCTCGCCCCAATGGTGACAATGCCTCATCGGCGATCAAACAGGTTGCGTCTGGCCGGTTTGG
>CALIBP010000263.1 GCA_938048165.1 uncultured Alphaproteobacteria bacterium
CGGCTCCTCACGACGACTTGGGATCCCCAAGACCGGTGGAAAGTACCCACCGCCATAGCCATGGATTAGATCATCGCAGATTGTAAACCCATTCCGCTCGATTAACTGCCCGGCCACGATAAGATCTTCTGGCCGATTGCCCGGTTTCGCCACTTCACATATTGCGTCGAACGCCGCCACAGCTGTGTCATGCAATTCCTGATAGAGAGGTGTTGGCTCACCACCGACTGAAAAGCTACGCAATACCTGGCCAGAATGATCCCAGAAAGACGCAGTGATTTCTGTAAAGACGATATCGCCGTCTGAGACCGGTCTATTACTGGTCATTTGCGCCGGTACATACAAATGCGGGTCGGCCATCGAGGTGACTCCAAAAAAATGTATACCCGATTTACCGCCATGCGGCACGTAAGCATGTTCGACGATATCCGCAAGCTCATGCTCGGTCTGCCCCGGTTTCATTTCTGCCAGCAAGGCATCGATGGCCAGATCAGAAAGCGCCGCGCCAATCCGGAACCAGTCCAATTCTTCATCCGATTTCACGAGCCGCAATTTCGTATAGGCCGGGTTTAAGTTGATAACCTCGCCGGAAAATTCCTTGAGCCCTTCATAGGGACCGAACGGAAGCCCGCCAATGACACCAATCCTCTGGCCGGCGGCCCCTCGTTTTTTTAATTCTTCAATCGCTGTTTGGATCGTTGAAGCGCCACCCCAATTCACCTCTGCATTCGAAATCAATCGGTCAGCAAATGGCGTATGATTAAAGTACTGTATGAATAGTGAATCAGTTTCACCGGGTGTCAGGATTGCGACCACCTCTGTCGTCACCGGCCATTCCGTTAGCCACGGCACCGCAGACCCACGACCGCCTGCGCCATAGAGGAAGAGATGAGATAACTCATTCTCAGCCATGACAGCCTCTATCGCCGTTCGCCGACGCGACAACTCGCCTGCGGAAAACCTTGGCCATTCCTGATCTAGAATAGAACGTTGCTGCTCGGTTAAATCCGGTGCTGGTGGTCTTTCATACATGGCACATTTCCCCTGTTCCGAATGAGGATGTTATCAACGGAACATCATCACGAGTAGGGAAACCGGACAAATTTATTCGTAGCGGGTGTCGAGACAGCACCACTACGGTATAAGTACAGCATGACTGAACTCACCATACCGACACCGATCGAAACCGTAGATCTCAGAATGAAGGACGGCGCTATTATACGGCTCCGTCGCCACGGCAATCCCGAAGGGCCCCGGCTCATCCTCGCACACGGCAACGGCTTTGCGATTGATGCCTATTATCCCTTTTGGCGATTGCTGACTGATGAGTACGACCTTGTCCTCTATGATCAGCGCAATCATGGCCATAACCCGCGCCACGATGATATCAGCCATCACGACGTTTCCTATTTCGTGAGTGATATGGATTGCGTTCTGGACGATGTCGAAACTAGGTTCGGGAAAAAACCAACCGCTGGACTGTTTCATTCAATCTCCGCCGTCACCGCCGTTTGGCATGCGTTGTCGGTAGGCTGGCGATGGGATGCACTTGTTCTTTTCGATCCGCCTTTGGTTCCAAGCCCCGGTCACCCGCTGAACGATATCGCCAAGAGTTTTGAGCTAATGCTGTCTGACTGGTCGAAAACCCGACCAGACCGGTTTCCGAATGTAGAGACATTGGCAGATCAGTTCGCTGGCTCAAAAAGTCTAAGCCGCTGGGTCCCGGGTTCGCATGCTTTAATGGCACGCTGTATTCTACGCGAAGATATAGAAACGGGGGAATGGGTTCTGTGTTGTCCGCCAGAGGGAGAATCTCAGGTTTATAAAACAAACTCGGAATTGCACCTGTGCCCACAATTCGGAAATATCCCGGGACCCCTTAAAGTCATTGCGAGCGATCCCGACGATCCAAACGTCCGGTCTCCTGGACTTGTCAACAAAGCGCTTCACGAAGAGTTTGGACACCCGTATGAGGCCGTACCGGGAACCACTCACATGGTTCAAATTGAGCAACCAGAAGCCTGTGCAAAAATCGTGAACGATTTCTTTTCAGAGATCGAATTCAGCACCTGAGCGGCACGACGGAGAGCAAACATGTCTAAACAACCCAATTTCCTGATGTTCATCAATGATCAACACAGGGCGGATCATCTCGGTTGTTACGGCAACAAAATCGTTCAAACCCCTAACATCGATGGTATCGCAGCGAAGGGCACCAAATTCGACAAGTTTTACGTCTCCACACCGATTTGTATGCCCAACCGCGCAACGCTCATGACAGGTCGTATGCCGTCTCTCCACGGAGTGCGTCAAAACGGAATACCGCTGCCACTCAATCAGACGACGTTTACGCAGCTTCTACGCGCTGCCGGCTATTACACAGCCTTGTTTGGCAAAAGCCACCTGCAATGTATTTCACCCAATGCCATAGAAGTCGGCCTACCCGTTCCTGACCCTAACAAAACCCAACCACCTCCAGAATTGAGTGAGGCGCAACGTGATATGTGGGTGGATGGAGACTATGAGCAGGAACTGCCGCCCACCTGGGAAGAAGACCGGAACTTCGAACCGGAGCTACCGTTCTATGGTTTTGATGAAGTCTCTCTCGCCATTGGTCATAGTGATCGGGTGACAGGGCACTATTCACGCTGGCTGGCTGAGCGACATCCCGACCCTGACTCATTGCGCGGGCCCAAGAATGCCCTTCCCTCAAACCGTGACATCAAAGCGCCACAGGCATGGCGAACCGCTGTTCCAGAAGAGCTTTACCCGACAACCTTTGTCGCCGAAAAAACCATCGAATTTATCAAGCGACAGGGAAAATCCAGTGGCGACAAACCCTTTTTCGCCCAATGCTCCTTTCCGGATCCTCACCACCCCTTCACACCGCCCGGCAAGTATTTCGATATGTACGACCCCGCCGACGTCCCGGCACCGGATGCGTTCTTTCACCCGGAAGAGAAACTGCCGCCAAACGTAGCCGCTCTGCATGCCGAACGCGACCAGGGCAAAGCAAACAAAACCGGTCAGCGCGGATTTGGCTGTAGCGAAGAAGAGGCTCGCGAAGCTATCGCGCTTAATTACGGCTCGATCACCATGATCGATGATGCAATTGGCGGCGTACTGGCAGCCCTTGAGGAAACCGGCCAGGCCGACAACACCATCATTGTCTTTACCACCGACCATGGCGACTTCATGGGCGATCACCAATTGCTGTTAAAAGCAGCAATTCATTATCAAGGGCTGATCCGCGTACCCTGCATCTGGTCCGACCCGACCTCTAGCATCGGTGGAAACACATCAAGCGCTTTCACCGGGACCCTTGACCTTGCGAGCTCCTTCCTCGACCGTGCTGGTGTCGAAGGATTTAATGGCATGCAAGGGTTAAGCCTCGGTCAGATCGCCGAGGGTGCGCCTGGTCATGACTCAATGATCATCGAAGAAAGCCAGCGCCGTGGCTATATGGGTTTCGAGCCCAATTTTCGGGCGCGGACGATTGTCGCCGATCAATGGCGCTTAACGCTCTATTCGGACACCAGCTGGGGCGAGCTCTACAATCTGGAGGATGACCCGAATGAATTTGACAATCTATGGGACGACCCCGGCCATAGCGGTATCCGCACGGAAATGCTGGAACGCCTTTCCCGCCGCATGATGGATCTCGCTGATTCTAGCCCGCTTTCTACCGGGCATGGGCCATAGAATAATTATAGCGCCCGGCTTACCCCGCCATCGACTTCGATCAGCGCCCCATTGATGAAGCTTGCTTTCTCGGAACACAGGTAGGTCACCATATTGGCGACATCTTCGGGTTCACCGATACGCCGCAAGGGCACACTCGCTGCAGAAGCTGCGCGGATCTCCTCTTCGGTCTTGCCGGTAATCTTAATTTGCTGCTGAACCAGTGTGCTCCAGCGATCTGTTGCGGTCGCCGCCGGGTTAACACCATTGACCAGCACGTTGTCAGGCCCGCACTCCTCGGCCAGCGCCTGGGTTATATTTAGAATCGCCGCATTGATGGCCCCACCAGCGATATATTTTGCTGTCGGGAAATGCCCACCACGCCCGATGACATTGATGATCCTTCCCCATCTCCGTTCACGCATAGCGCCCATCACCGCGCGTGAACAGCGAACATACCCCATGAGTTTGAGATCAAAACAAGCCTGCCAGGTGTCGTCATCAATATCACCGATCATCCCCATCGGCGCTGACCCGGCATTATTGACCAGTATATCGATCTGACCCAGCGCGCTATTTGCTTCTGACACAACCCGTTCAACATCTTCTGCGCTGGTCATATCGCCTTGCACGGGGAGTACCCGCCCAGTTCGGTTCGTCGCTATATCGGCGGCGACAGACGCAAGCCGTCCAGCATCCCGCGCGACAATGGCCACATTAACGCCTTCATCAG
Organism: uncultured Alphaproteobacteria bacterium; assembly: GCA_938048165.1. Classification (GTDB taxonomy): domain Bacteria; phylum Pseudomonadota; class Alphaproteobacteria; order MPNO01; family UBA2964; genus UBA2964. Next base: position 4,415 of record CALIBP010000263.1, read on the forward strand.
CTAACGCTTCTGCACAGGCGCGCCCGATACCCTGGCTGCCGCCGGTGATCAGCGCATTCCGCCCCCCAATTCCTAGCTCCATGCTCATCTCTCCCTAGTATCTAAACCCTTTGTTTAAACGGCCCGGCACCAGGATGCAAAGAAGCCCGCCACATTGTCGGATTACTCTCGCCATGATAGTTTCCCCCACGGTTTCAACAATGTGATGGAGGTACCCGATGGGTGAAAAAATGCTCCCGGCCTTTGAAAAATTCGTCAGCGATTTACGGGACATCTGGGCAAAGTTCCCGGATGACGAAACCCGTATGAAACGCGCGCATGAATTAATGGAAAGTGACCTCCTGCCAGACCCAGCGCTCCGTGAACATTGTAAAAACTGGCCCTCAACCGAAGGCCGTAAAAACCTGCTATTCTATACCGATCCCGATTATGGTTTTGTCATTAACGGCGTAGTTCGGGTGCCGGGGCGCACAGGCAGCGTTCACGACCATGCTGACGGATGGGTCCTTTACGGTCTGCTGGATGGCACAGAATCGCTTGAACGCTTTAAAGCGGTCGAGAGCCGTAAGGAAGAGGGTTATGTAAAGGTCGAGCTGGTCAGCAACACACAGGGTCAGGCTGGTAAAGCCGATCTGGTGCCGCCATACGACATACACGCTGAACAGGGCAGTGACGTACGATCTGTCGCCGTCATCCTTCGTAGTCGCGTGTTGGTCGGTGAAGTTCTGCAGGGCCGCTATAACCGCGAAACCGGTGAATATTACGAAGGCTCCGGGCCGGATCAAATCCCTTACGCTCTTTCCGCCTGATCAATAAGGATTTTCGACAAGTATGGCCGACTCCCCAATCTGGATTACCGAAGCTGACGTCACCTCGATGGTCAGCCTTCCTGATGCCATCGGTGCGCTCGAACGCGTCCTGCCACTGGAATCGCAAGGCAAAGCGCAGAATATGACCAAAGGTCACCTGATGGTGGCGGACAACGACGCCATGCATGTGCTGGGATCATCAGTCGCCGGCGAGGGTATCTGCGGTTTCAAGAACTGGATCAATGTCCGTGGCAAATCGGAAACCATCATTGAGCTCTTCTCGATGGAAGACGGTGCGAATCTCGCTGTAATTGAAGCGACCGCTTTGGGTCAGATGCGTACTGCTGCCATGACCGGTGTAGGCACGAGACGTATGGCCCCTGCAGGTGCAGACGAGATGGGGATTGTCGGCTCTGGTAAACAGGCCCTGCCGCAGGTGGCCGCGTGTCATGCAGTGCGCCCCCTCAAGAAGTTACATGTGTTCAGCCGCAATCCAGAAAATCGAAACCGGTTTGCCGACGCGGTTCGTGCCGAATTCGATTTTGAAGTGATTTCCTGCGAAACGCTTGAGGACACCACAAAGGATATGCCGATTGTCACCATCGTCACCAATTCCACAGTCCCGTTTCTAACGGCAGACCTGATGGCGAAGGGCTCTCATCTCAACGCGATGGGGGCAATTGTCTCTGCCAGGAGTGAGTTTACCGATGACATTTTTGATCGGGCCGATCTCATTGCCGTCGATAATCTCGGCACCATCAAACACCTGTCTGCCGAATTCGTAGCCCATTTTGACGGCGATGATGACCCGGGCTGGAAAAATGTCCGGACGATTTCAGAGCTGATCAATGACGACATCACACGCCCTGACGGGGCGGACATCACCCTTTTCAAAGCCATGGGTATGGGGCTGTCAGATTTATCACTCGCAATCGACATATATCGACGCGCACGTAGCGAAGGTCGCGGCCACCCATTGCCGGAGCGTGTTAAAACGCCGCCCCGCCTACAATAACCGTTTTGCGAAAACCCGTATAAGGGACTATTCGACCTCAACCTTCTGAATGACAACGTCTTCGAGCGGCACGTCACCCATACCATCACGTTGTCCAGTCGTCGATCCTTCAATCTGACGTACGACATCTAGACCGGATGTCACCTTGCCAAAGACAGCATAGCCCCAACCGCGGGGACTTTTGTCAGTGTGGTTAAGGAAGTGGTTATCAGCTGTATTGATAAAGAACTGCGCGGTCGCCGAATGAGGATCATTGGTGCGCGCCATGGCTAGAGTCCCGACAAGATTCTGCAATCCATTGTCGGCTTCATTCTGAATCGGTTCTTTGGTGTCCTTTTTCTTCAGCCCCGGTTCAAATCCACCACCCTGAATCATGAAACCTTCAATCACGCGATGAAAAATTGTCCCATCGTAAAAACCTGCCTTGGCATAGTTGAGAAAGTTTTCAACGGAAGCTGGCGCTTCATTAGGCGCGAGTTCAACTTCGATAACACCAAGATTCGTTGTAATTTTCACGCGCTTGCTCCCCTCTGCCGCATTTGCCCCAATTGTGAATGAAACCACAGCAAAGGCAACCATTGCGGTAATAAATCGTTTCCACATAACCAGCTCTTCCTGTTAACACTTAACGCTACTTACGGACGCGCGCCCGCCTTTTCAAGGATTTTGACCATCGCCGTATAGCCGTGCCGCTTTGCAAGGGTCAACGGAGTCACGCCCTCACCGTCCGGAATATTCACATCAGCGCCCGCATCCACCAGGGCTTTCAAACAAGCAACGTGATTCTTTCCCCCGTCACCGAGCACAATCGATTCAATCAAGGCCGTCCAGCGAAGATTATGTACATGATCCAGCGGTGCTTTGGCATCAATCAGCGTTTGCACTACCTCGACATGACCAAGATGTGCCGCCGCAATCAATGCCGTCCCGTCGTAAGGGCTGGTAACAAGACCAGTATTACCCCCTGAGGCAATCGCCAGCTTGAGCATTGGAACATCATTGGCGACCGCAGCGATTGTTATCAGATCATAGGCCTGTGAATCGCGGGCATTTACATCGGCACCGGCAGCGATCAGCGCCGTCGCAATTGCTACATCCTTCTTGTAACCGGCAACCATTAAAGGTGTGCGCCCATGCGGGTCTCTTGCATTTACCGATTTGCGTTTCTGCTGCACCAGTCGCAACACGGCCGAAATATCACCCCTGGCTACCGCCGCGTGAAGTCCTCGATACTGGGAAATCTCCTGCGCACTCGGTGCGGTTTGCGCACCAGCCATTCCAGAAAAAACCAGGACGCCGACACTGGCCATCATGGCCAACCAGCTTCGGGATGCGGTTGCTAATTTACAGGCCATACAGGGCACGGGCATTATCCTCCAAAATTTTGGCGGCAACTTCCGCCGATACCTTGCCATCGGAACTCAACTTACGAAGCGCTTCGATCTCCGTCGAGGTATCGGCGTGACCATAATCCGTACCGACCACCAGCTGAGTTTCACCCGCATATTTAAGGACATAATCAAGATCATCGGTTACCTGACAGGCGACCCAAATATTATTGTCGGCCATGATCGATTCAGACATATCTTCACCACGACGGGCCATGCGCAGTCCGAGATCGTTGAGGGCATAAGGAATCCATTGCGCGCTGACCTCAACAAAGCACCAGCGCAGCTTCGGAAACATTGCCGGTATCCCCTTAAACAATAGTTGATGGAAGGTCGCTACCAGCGGCAGCTTGGCTTTGGCAAAACCACTATCCTCGCGATACATGCCCTCCAAAAGGAAACTGTTATTGCCGGCATGGAAACAGATCGGCAGATCAAGTTCCTCCGCCATTTCATAGAGCTTAAAGAATTTCTCTGAGAATAATGGCGTGTCATGTTCGATACCATGCATATAGACGCCGCAGGCACCGTTGACCTTTCCGAACTCGAGCTCCTCACGGCATTTATCCATATTCAGGAGATGCGGCATGACGACCCAACGCAGGCGATCCGGCGCTTGTTTCCAGATACTGACCAACCAGCGGTTATAAGACCGGATCAAGGCATATTCGACCTGAGGTGTCTGGGTCCACGGACGCAGGAAAACAGTGGGATAAAGAACCTGAACGTCGATACCCAGCTCATCCATATGCTTGAGGCGCCCATTAATGTCTTCCATCTCACGGGCTTCTTTGGCGGTATCCGCGCCAACATTCCCTTCCTTCGGCAGCATCCGGTTGTCGAGGAACCAGAACTCACGCTGAGCCACACCGACATTGCTTAA
>CALIBP010000264.1 GCA_938048165.1 uncultured Alphaproteobacteria bacterium
TGCGGAAGATTTTCTCGTATTCAACAAAGTGGTCCGCGGGCTTGAATCCTTTCGGCATCTTGGCGTGCCACTTGCCAAACAGCGCGGTGCGGTATCCGGCGTCCCGCAAGCGATCGGTAAACAGCGCGGTGAGCGCCTCGGGCCTGACTATGTCAGAACCATTCGGCTTGACTGAGGAGCGCGAGGTTAGGCCGGTCAGTATCGTGGTCCGGCTCGCCCAACAGGTCGACCGGGTCACGAAACTGTTTTCGAAGCGCACACCGTTGGCCGCGAGGCGGTCGATCGTCGGCGTATCCACAATCGGATGCCCTGCGCAGCCCAGGGTGTCGTGCCGTTGATCGTCCGCAAAAAAGAAAAGGATGTTGGGACGGCGTTCTTCAGAGTGAACCGGCCAGGCCAGTCCAAGAATCAGTGCGACTGCGAGGGGCAGTCTCCTGGCAAGATCAAGAGTCATTGAGCAGATTGGTTTTTCAAAACAACGGATCACTCATTTCTCCGTTCAGTTTCTCCCAGATCTTGATCAGTTCAGCAAGACGGTCGGGCTGGGCGGCGGCGAGGTTGGTTTCTTCGGACATATCCTGCGCGAGATCGTAGAGTTCCCACTGCGCTTTGCCTGCGGACCGCTTACTGCCCATGCGCACCAGCTTCCAATTGCCGTGACGCAGGCCGGCCTTGCTGCCCTGGCGCCAGAACAGCGTTTCGTGCGGAGAACCGGCGTTCTTTCCGGTGAGAAACGGCACCAGGTCGACTCCTTCAATTTGCTTCGGGGCGGTGATTCCGGCGTTGGCGGCGGCAGTCGCATAAATATCCAACGAGCTAATCGGCTTTTTATACACTTGGCCGGGAGGAACAGTCCCCTTCCATTGCATCACGAAAGGAACCCGCAAACCGCCTTCATACATCGACCCCTTGCCGGCCCGAAGCGGCAGGTTGCTGGACGTGAGCTCCGCTGTAGGGCCGCCATTGTCGCTCAGGAAAAAGACGATGGTATTCTCTTCTAAGCCCGACTTGTGCAGCTGCTTCATGACCTCGCCCACACTGTCATCGAGATTGCTCAGCATGGCAGCAAAAATCCGTCGCTGTAGATCCTCAATATGCTCAAACTTCTTCATGTAGGCATCGGCTCCCTGCAGCGGACTGTGAACCGCGCTATACGAGAGATACAGAAAGAACGGCTTGTCATCATGACGGTCGATAAAATCGATGGCTTCGCGTGTCAGGGCGTCCGTCAAATATTCGGTTTCTACCACCGGCTGCCCGCCGCGTATGATCGGGTTATCGGCATCGTAGTCTGGCTCGTTGGTGCGCCACTTGTGGTAAGCCAGCTTCTTTTTGCCAATCCATCGTCCTTCTTTCCCTCCACCTGGCAGCGTTTTGCGGCGTAGCATGGTCGTCACGCCCTTCCATGGAGGAGGAACGAAATAATGACCTTCATGCATGAACCCAAAAAACTCTTCGAAGCCATGCCGAAAGGGATGATATGGGGCCGTACCGCCTTGGTGCCATTTTCCAATAATCCCGGTTACGTAGCCCGCGTCCTGCAAAGTCTCTGCAATGGTAACTTCCTCCACCGGCATGCCAAATCCCGGTTCCTCATTGAGCGGTCCGGTGGGATTAAATTCGTAGCCGAAACGGGTCGGGATCCTCCCCGACAATAAGCCGGCTCGGGACGGACTGCAGTTCGGGCCGGCAACGTAACCATCCGTGAAACGTACGCCATTCGTTGCGATGGAATCGACGTGCGGCGTCGGGATATCTACATTGCCCTGGCAGCCGAGTTCCGCATAGCCGAGATCGTCGGCGAGGAGAACGATGATATTGGGCTGTTTCGCCAGCGCCAGTGTGGGGAATATGAACAGTCCAAAGAACATCAAACACAGGCATCTGGTTACGCTCGCGTTGTTACTCATATCAATTTCCATGGTGCGTCTTTTCATTGTCTCAATCATAGTTATTTAAACACTTTCAATGTCTTCGCCCGCTTCACCGGATACCATGCGTCGATCATCCCAACCATTTCCTTGACGAGCTCAGGGTGATCTCCAGCCAGATTGTGTCTTTCGTGCGGATCGTTGCGTAAATCAAAGAGCTGCGGGCGCTTTTCTGTCCGATTGTGTATATCAGGATATTTGAATACTTCGCCGTCGTAGGTGAGGAGCAATTTCCACTTGTCTTTTATGCACCAGCGGTAAAGGAGGCTTTTCTCGTGGTCTCGAAGATCCGCTATGTCATGGGCGAAAGTTTCGCCAAAGATGGCCTTACGCGAAATTTCGGCTTGCTCCTTCATATAGGGAAGCAGGTTGATGCCCGGCAGCTTCTTTTTCGGTTGGCGCGCGCCAGTAGCTGCGAGAATGCTGGGGAAAATATCGAGGCTTGTGGCCAGTTCTTTACGATCTTGCGCCTTGAGTTTACCAGGCCACGAAAAGATGATGGGCTGACGAACGCCGCCTTCGTAGGGCGACTGCTTGGAACGCGCAGTGAATCGCTTGTTTGTCGGGTTCTGTATCCAGCCGTTGTCGGAGACGTATACGATCAACGTATTGTCGCGTATCCCTTTCGTTTCCAAGTAGCCGATTAACTGTCCACAGGTTTCGTCGAACCATTCGCACATCGCGTAATACCTGGCAATGGATACGGGGTGATTGTTTATGTATTTGTTCAGAATGCGCTCCGGCGGATTATGCGGTGTATGTGGCATGAGCGGTGCATACCACATGTAGAAGGGCTTGTTCTTCTCGACTGCCATGTCGATGAATTCGGTGCACGGCTGCAGTGTTTCGCGACCGATCTTCTTGCCGTCGTCGCCAGCGCGACAGCCTTCATTTGGCCAGCCGCGCGTCATACCGTGGGTGAAACCGCCGTGTTGATAGCTTCCTTCCCACCATTTCCCGCTCTGATGGCTCAGGTAGCCGGCTTCCGCCAATAACGCAGGGAGTGTTTCGAACTTCTTGATGAAGGAAATGAGTTCACCGCGTTTTGCGTTCAGCTCCTCGGATCGGTTCGGCCAGTACTTTCGCGAAGGATCGTTTCCGGTTACGCCATGTGTGCTCGCGTAGTGTCCGGTTGCAAGGGACATCAAAGACGCGCGGCATAGTGCAGTAGGAACATAACCGCGCCTAAAGACCACCCCGCCAGCGGCAAGTTTGTCCAAATTGGGTGTTTTGATATCCGGGTGCCCCATAAACCCGTAGTCCGTCCATGCCTGGTCGTCGCCGAGGATGAAGAGCAAATTCGGCGGTCGTGCCGTAGACATCCCGGTGAACGCGACAAGAATGAAGAAAAAAATGGCAAATCTTTGATCGAGTTTCATGCAATAAATAAATTAAGATTTAGATGTCTCGTAGCTGATCAGCAATTGGGTGCATTCCTTTCTCATTTTATACTGTTCGCTCGTCATTCTTTCGTGATCTGCAACAGTGGTTCGCCCCAGCCTTCAAAAACCTCTTTTTTCGCCGAGATCTTGGCTCCAGCGATCCGGCTTTGCTGACGCGCGATCTCAGCCCGTCCCGGATCGGTCTCTTGGGAGCAAACCCGTAGCATCAGACCATGGGAGTCGTTTCCCTGGTACGCTTTGAGAAATACCGTTGAGCCTCCCACCTCCCAGATATAGTGGTCGGAGGGATAGCCAAAGACGTCCTCGACACGATGATGATCGGGCTTCTGCAAGGCAAGGCCGGTGAAGTAGGTATACAGCGCTTGTCCTAAGGTGCGGAATTTCGATGAATCTTCCTCTACCGCGACATCTTTCCCATAGGGAACGAAGTCGTCCGAAAAATAGCGGGACTTGAGAGGGTGGATGAAGAAAAACGACCGGTATCCTGCCCGGTCGCTATACTGCACCGGTAGCAGTCCTTCTTGGTCGATTGTCATTCCATCGCCGTCCGAGCTGACCTTTGCCTTCGCGGCGATTG
>CALIBP010000265.1 GCA_938048165.1 uncultured Alphaproteobacteria bacterium
GACCCTTTGACAGGTTTGCTTTCCGTGAAATAGGCGACCGGATCGACTCCTTCGGTTGCTACGCCCGTCCAGCCTGATTTGTTTAAATAGCTGGCAGCCCCTACCTGTGATATTGGCAAAACAGCCAAAGCCAACAAGATATCTAAAACGTATACGAATTTGCGTGTCATTGATACCTCCTATACCCAAATCTCAGGTGAAAAGCCTTTGGCCTTCCATACCCTTGTAAAGTTCAGCGACATATTCCCCATAACCATTAAACAGTTGCGTCGGGACTCGCCCCGGCTTTCACAAAACACGTTCGGTCGCCTGACTCCATCGCTTGTGTGAAACTTTTGGGTTCACATTCGCCCAAAACCCATATTCCGCAGAATTTACTTTTTCCCAGAAGGTCAGAGGTTTTTCTTCAGTGAAGGTAAAACGCGCAATAGATTTAACTGATTTAAAGCCGTACTTCCACGGAACCGCTAATCGTAACGGGGCCCCGTTTTGCTTGGGGATTGGCTTGCCGTATAAACCGGTCGCTATAAAGGCCAGCTCATTGGTAGCTTCCGCAATTGTCAGCCCCTCGCGATAAGGCCAGGGATACCAGCCCTGTTTCTGACCCGAAGCCACAGCCGGATTATGGAAGGTCTCCATCTGCAAATATTTTGCTGACCCAAGCGGCTTGGCGAGATCAACCAGAGCTTTCAAGGCAAAGCCCGACCACGGCACAGCCATTGACCACGCTTCAACGCAGCGAAACCGATAAAGCCGTTCCTCGAGAGGCATTTTCTTGAGGAGTTCATCAATACCCAAGGTGATTGGTTTCTCAACCAACCCATCAATTTTCACCTCCCAAGGCCGGAGCGGTAATAGCTGAGATGCCCGCCAGATATTCTTATGGGACCTAAATTCATAGAAATTGTTATAGGTCGTCGCCAGCTTTTCTGTGTTTTCCGGTCGATCCCACTTATATCGGGTATTACGCTTCACGGGATACAATGGCGCACATGGATCATTTTCATAGGTGATCGGCGTATCGTCTTCACAGGCCGCCAGCAATGGTGCGGCACCTATAGCCAATCCACCCATGCCGATCGTTTTCAATAACGAGCGGCGGTCTTGATACACACTCTCCGGGGTTATCTCTGATTCTTTAAGTTCCCATTCTCGGCGCTCGCGGATCGGCATGGATTTAGACCTTTAGTTTCCTGCTCCAATGAACATGGCATCACCCTGTCATTTCACCAATAACGTTTTCGCGAGCGAAATGGGAAACTCGCAAACACTACAATTGACCCTATGAGCGGTGGAAACTAGTTTGGGCTCACAGACAGAATCAGGCGGACGTAATGGCTGACAAGATCGAATTCACCCTCGACGGCAAAACCGTAACAGCAGAACCGGATGAAACCATCTGGCAGGTCGCTGATCGACTCGGCACCGAAATTCCTCACCTTTGTTATGCACCGGAACCTGGTTACCGGTCAGATGGTAATTGTCGCGCCTGTATGGTCGAAATCGAGGGCGAGCGCGTCCTTGCCGCCTCCTGTATTCGTAAGCCTGCTGAAGGCATGACCGTCACCACTGCCAGCCAGCGCGCCAAAAAAGCCCGTAAGATGGTTTTTGAGCTTCTGGTCGCCGATCAGCCGGACCGAACCACGCATCACGACGATGATTCCCGCTTTTGGCGTTGGGCAGACAAGGTCGGGATCGGGTCCAGCCGTTTCCCCGCCAAAGAAACACCAAGCGCCGATCCCAGCCACCCGGCAATGTCAGTCAATCTGGATGCCTGTATCAATTGCACCCTTTGTGTACGAGCCTGTCGTGAAGTTCAGGTCAATGACGTCATCGGCATGGCCCAACGTGGATCAGAAGCAAAAATCGTCTTCGATCTCGACGATCCGATGGGCGAAAGCACTTGCGTCGCCTGTGGCGAATGCGTGCAGGCTTGCCCTACCGGGGCACTGCTTCCAAAATCTGTAACAGCCGCAGAGCAACCGGGCCGCATTCAGCCCGACCGCAAGGTGGATTCTGTTTGCCCATATTGTGGTGTCGGTTGCCAGCTGACCTATCACTTAAAAGACGACAAGCTTCTCTATGTGACCGGGCGCGAAGGTCCTGCCAATGAAAACCGGCTTTGTGTGAAAGGGCGCTTTGGTTTCGATTATGCACACCATCCGCATCGCCTGACGGTACCTTTGATCCGCAAGGATGACGCACCGAAGGACGCTGTAGAAGATATCGATCCGGCAAACCCGCTAACCCATTTCCGTGAAGCCACATGGGAAGAAGCCCTTGAGCGGGCTGCCGGTGGATTAAGGCAAATTCGCGATGATCATGGCGGCGGCGCATTGGCCGGATTTGGTTCTGCAAAGGGGTCAAACGAAGAGGCCTATCTCTTCCAGAAACTGGTCCGCACCGGTTTTGGGACCAACAATGTCGATCACTGCACCCGGCTGTGTCATGCCTCTTCGGTCGCGGCCCTTATGGAGTGCATCGGATCAGGAGCCGTCACTGCACCGTTTACGGCCGTCCGCGACGCCGAGGTCATAATCGTTATCGGTGCCAATCCGACGGAAAACCATCCGGTCGCCGCCACGTTTTTCAAACAGGCCGTTAAGGACGGCAAGACCCTGATTGTCATGGACCCACGCGGCCAGGCTTTAAAACGCCACGCAAAACACATGTTGCAGTTCAAACCCGGTGGCGATGTGTCGATGCTTAACGCCATCATGCATGTGATCGTCGAAGAAGAACTCTATGACGAACAGTATATTCAGGCTCATACCGACGGCTTTGAAGAACTCAAGAAACATCTCGCTGACTTCGCACCAGAGAAGATGGCAGAGGTTTGCGGTATCGATGCAGAAACACTTCGGACCGTTGCGCGAACCTACGCAACGTCAAAGGCCGCGATCATTTTCTGGGGTATGGGTGTCTCGCAGCATATTCACGGAACCGATAATGCACGATGCCTGATTGATCTTTCTCTTATGACAGGCCAGGTCGGGCGACCCGGTACCGGACTGCATCCATTGCGTGGACAGAACAATGTACAAGGCGCTTCCGATGCTGGACTGGTACCTATGTTCTATCCCGATTATCAGCTCGTAACCAAGGAAGATACCCGACAAAAGTTCGAAGATTTCTGGAATACCGAACTCGACCCGGAACGCGGCCTGACCGTCGTAGAGATCATGGATGAAGTCCATGCGGGTAATATTCGGGGCATGTATGTCATGGGTGAAAATCCCGCCATGTCAGACCCCGATGCGCAACATGCGCGTGAGGCCCTCGCCAAACTCGAGACTCTTGTTGTGCAGGATATATTCCTGACAGAAACCGCTTTCCATGCGGATGTTGTTTTGCCTGCCTCTGCCTGGCCGGAAAAAGACGGGACCGTCACCAATACCAACCGTCAGGTACAGATGGGCCGACGCGCCCTGCCACTCCAAGGGGAAACCCGACAGGATTGGGCAATCATTCAGGAAATGGCACGTGGCCTTGGGCTCGACTGGAATTACACGCATCCCAGGGAAGTCTTCACCGAGATGGCGCAGATCATGCCGTCTATGAAAAATATTACCTGGGATCGCGTCGAGCGTGAGAGCGCTGTCACCTACCCCTGCGACGGACCCAATGTACCTGGCAATGAAATTGTCTTTGGCGACGGCTTCCCCACTGATACCGGCCACGCCAAAATGGTTGCCGCAGATATTATTCCTCCGGCAGAACTGCCAGATGACGAATATCCGATGGTATTGACTACGGGCCGGCAGCTGGAGCATTGGCATACCGGTGCAATTACCAGACGGGCCAGCGTTCTTGATGCCCTTGAACCGGAGGCCGTTGCCTGTTTAAACGCCCGTGATATGCGCGACATGGGTGTTAAGCCTGGGGACATGGTACGAGTCGCAACCCGTCGCGGTATCCTGGAACTAAAGGCGCGTGTCGATCGGGCCGTTCCGCAGGGCGTTGTGTTCATTCCTTTCTGCTATGCAGAGGCTCCAGCCAACTTCCTAACCAATCCACAGCTCGACCCATTTGGGAAAATTCCGGAGTTTAAATTCTGTGCAGCCAGGGTTGAAGGTACACAAGCAGCCGCTGCGGAATAACGTGTTTAATTTTTAGGTGACGGATTCAGCAACGCTGCAAAATCCGAAATCTCCTGTCGAACAGCCTGGCCTGCTTTGTCTTCCATAGAACGGTATCGCGTCAAGGCATCAAATCCTGCTTCCGTCACCTGTGCGCCACCCCCGCCAGAACCGCCGGCATTAGTAACAACAAGAGGGGAAATAAAATCACTATTCATTGCGTCAATTAGCTTCCAGGCACGGCGGTAAGACATGCCCATTTCGCGTGCGGCTCCAGTTATGGAACCGGTCCGATCAACGGCTTCGAGCAATGCGACTTTGCCAGGCCCAAGGGCCACAGCCGCACCGAGCAGTATTCTAAGGGTTGGGTTTTTTTCACGACGCTTCGCCATATCGCCGATCAAACTACCTGCACCCCGCCTTCGTCAAGTTCGTGAGGCCAGAACCAGCTCGGCGGTGTCTAGGTCCTCCGGTCGATTTACATTCAGAAACGGATCAACCGGATCAACCGACCAAGCCGCTCGAACCAGCCGATAGCGTGCCGTCCAGACGTCAACCTTGCGAATACCCTCATTGACGATAGCGGCCCGCAAATCCTCGGCCAACGCGACCGGCCAAAGTCCAAACACAGGTTGATCGCGGTCGTTGGAAGTCGCACAGGCCAGGTCCCCATTTTGATTTTTAATCACATCTGAAAGGCGGGAAACCAGATCGCTTGGGGCAAAAGGCGCATCACAGGCAAAGCTGGCAACCCAATTGCAAGCAGGCCGGTTATCGCGAGCCCATTCCAACCCGGTAAGAACTCCCGCGAGAGGTCCGGCGAACCCATCAATCGCATCACTGATTACTGGCAAACCAAATTGAGAAAATCGTGACGGATCGCCATTGGCATTTAATATTAGCTCATCGACTTGCGGCCGGGCACAATCAATAACCCGCGCAAGCAACGTATTCCCGCCAAGCATCTGCAGACACTTGTCACCACCGCCCATCCGGCGTGATTGACCACCAGCCAAAAGCAGACCGCAAACGCCCCCTTCAATCGGCATGAGCAAACGACTTCGGCACCGAGCGTACTTCGATAGACGCGTCTCCGATGACACTCTCGATTAACTGGCGACCCACCGCATCAACGTCTGCAAATTCACTGATGATCGAAATTTCGTGATCAAACTCTCCTGGATTGATAGCTTGAATGTTTTCGGGTTGATCATGCATGACCTCTTCAGCCCGCGCTTTCAACATTGCTTCTATCAATGTGAGATAATCGACATCGAAGCCGTCCGCCGCCAACGCAAAATAGAACTGGGTCCGTAAAACTTCGTCAATCACCAGAGGCGCCACTGAGGGTATTGCATTAAGGGCCACGAAGCGATTTTCAATCCCGGGCTGACCTACAACCTGACCACTGGCATCCCGCAAAGGTTGATGTAAGGAAAGAAGGTGCGTCAGGTGCTGATCGAAACGCGCCATTAATTGGCCGGACTGGCCAACATAGGCGATGGTTCGGCCATTTTCATAGAGTTTAACGCGAAGATAGACCCCGGGTTGATTAAAGGCGTCGACAGCGTCAGGATCCGTTGGAAATTTCCCGACCCCAACAGGGCCTCGCCAACAAAGGTTCAAATCCATCCGAAGCCCGCCTAACTAGCTTCAATGTTAGAAGCCGCTTTGCGATGAGTCCCCCTAGGCTCATCATCGATAGCTTCTGGTTCCGCATCAAAATTAATACGGCTCTCGCCGGCGAGCGCAATAAACCGTTTCCCGCGGGCTCGACCTATTAACGTGAGGTTTGCCTGACGCGCTAAATCTACACCCCATGCCGTAAAGCCTGACCGCGAAATGAGGATAGGGATCTCCATCTGAACCGCCTTGATCACCATCTCACTGGTAAGGCGGCCTGTGGTATAGAACATTTTGCCTGCTGGTTTAATGTTATTCAGAAACATATAGCCAGCTATTTTATCGACCGCATTATGCCGACCGACATCCTCCATATAGATAAGAGGCGTTTCCTGCTCGCATAGGACACAACCGTGAATGGCCCCGGCTTCGAGATAAAGGCTCGGGGTTGTATTGATTTTTTTTGATAGCGCGTAAAGCCAGGAGGTTCTGAGTTCAGCAGACGGGTCCAGCTCAATCTCTTCAAACTTCTCCATGACATCACCAAAAACGGTGCCAACTGCGCATCCTGATGTCCGGGTCTTCTTTTTTAGTTTTTGTTCATAATCGGTTTCGCGTTCCGTCCGTACAACGACGGTTTCAATCTCCGCATCATAATCGATATCGGTAACAACATCATCGTGCTGGAGCATGTTCTGGTTCAACAGGAACCCGACAGCGAGACAGTCAGGATAGTCAGCGATTGTCATCATGGTGACAATCTCCTGATCATTCAGAAACAGAGTGAGCGGTCGTTCAACGGTCACCGTCGTATCAACCGGGAGCCCATCTTGATCTACACCGTATACTCTTTCTGTGAGTCTGACATCGTTAGGGTCTGGTGAAATCAGGTACTTTGTCATCAAATATATATGTACCGTGATCCGACGGAGAGCAATAGAAATGCTGGATATCAATCACGCCGTAAGGTATTTAGGTAAATTCGAAATGCGACCGGAGAACCAGTGACCGGGTGATTGCAGGGTTGATCAAAAGGTTATTGCTGCAGAGCATTAGAATTCGTGCTGCAACCTAACCAGGGAGACGGGCAATCCAAGGGACGCCCTGGCAGCACAAGAAGCGGCATTACGGCGGTATCTGTCTCGCCTAAAGACAGTGATGCGCGGCACAATCCCGCTGAGAGAGAAAGCCAAGTATCTGTTGAATCGGGTATACCGTCTGACGTCCAGTCCATTGTTCCCGGTAGTGCCAACGCTGACACCAACGACACCACACATCAGGGAAACTTTATTCCCGCCGCGCTCGTTGAACGCCTTCCAGCGATGTATGATGTCGTTGGTTACGGCGGCATTTACACTGATGTGACGCTTGAGGCCGAAGCGGTCATGCAATCCGCTCGATCAGAAGCCTGCTTTCAAGATGTCATTCGTTCTGCCTCCGACTGGGTATGGGAAACCGACCACAACCTAAATCTTACCTATGTGTCGAACCGAATTGCAGAAGCGCTTGAAACGCCGCCTGCTGCACTGAATTGGCCGCCATCTCTTTGCCATCGGCAAATTTGAGGAAAGTCTTGAGAACGGGCCGGCGAGACCGGACCTCGCGGCCGCTCTAATGCCCTTCCGAGGACGTATCTTTCTTATGCCGGATAAACGTCGCCGGATACGCCGAATTTCAATGACTGGTGTGCCTGTATTTGATGAAAGCTTCGGAAGGTTCACAGGATATCGAGGAACCGGCACCGACGTTACGCGCCAATATGAAATCGAATTACGAGCGCGCAAGATCCAGGAAGTTCTCGAGTCCAGCCTTACAGAACTTCGCGAACGTAATTTGGAACTCGACAGAGCCCTGCAAGAAGCCAGGTCGGCTGCACGGGCCAAGACAGACTTTCTCGGCAAAATGAGTCATGAATTGCGGACGCCGCTAAATGCGATCATAGGGTTTTCCGAGATGTCAATTCAGCAGGCATTCGGCTCTCTAAATGCCAGATATCTGAGCTATTTCCGCGACATCCATGGTGCCGCCTATCATTTGCTCAATATCATCAATGATATCCTTGATGCTGTTAACATTGATTCATCAAAAATTAGTGTCGAGCCGCGAGCGATCTGCCTGTCAGATGTGGTCGCCCAAGCCAAATCTATTGTCGCGGTGCGGGCTGAACAGAACGAAATCGACCTTAGTGCGGTAGACATATCCCGAGAATGGGTTGTATTGGCTGACCCCGGAAGAACCCGGAAAATACTGGTCAACCTGTTAAACAACGCCATCAAGTTTACCAATGCCGGTGGATCTGTTGGCATTGACGTTCTGGCAACAGATGCTGCCACTGTCGCCTTTACGGTCTGGGATACCGGCATTGGCATCCCTGACGACTAGCACCAACAAATTTTCGAGAGCTTCCATCAGGTAGACTCAAACATCTTAAGTACACCGACAGAAGGTACCGGCCTCGGCCTTACAATTTCTCGCCAGCTTGCGCAGCTCATGGGTGGTGAAATATCTGTCGATAGCGCGCCAAATCGTGGTTCCCGCTTCACCGTCAGCCTGCCGCGGGCCGAAAGTCGAGAGGTTTTGGGCCAAAGCCTCAACAGTTACTCCTAATTTGATCACAAACCAGCCACGCCCCTTTTTCTTTTGGTGTTCGAGCGCTATATTCCACGGTATATAGCGCTGCGGCGATAATCGCCTTGGGCAGCGGAGGAAATTCGATGGACGGACCCCTTATCGACCCGCATGGACGGGCAGTAACCTATTTGCGCGTTTCGGTTACCGACCGATGCGATTTTCGCTGCGTTTACTGCATGTCAGAGGATATGACGTTCTTGCCGAAGAAGGACGTGCTCACTCTAGAAGAGCTCGAAACGATTTGCTCATCCTTCGTGTCGCGCGGGGTCACAAAACTCCGCATGACAGGTGGTGAGCCACTAGTGAGACGGGATGTCATGTGGTTATTCCGCAAGCTGTCACGTCACCTCGATACGGGGGCTCTCGAGGAGCTCACATTGACGACAAACGGAAGTCAGCTGGATAGATTTGCTGACGAGTTGGCCGATATCGGTGTCCGCCGAATCAATGTATCGCTGGACACGCTAGACGACGATAAATTTGCCGAGATTACTCGTTGGGGTCGTCTGGAAAAGGTGAAAACCGGCCTCGCCGCCGCGAAGCGGGCTGGTATTGCGGTTAAGATTAATGCCGTTGCTCTTCGTGGCGTGAATGACGATGAGTTTGACACGCTGGTTCAATGGTGCGGCGATGAAGGCTTCGACCTCACTTTTATCGAAGTGATGCCGATGGGCGAAATTGGAGAGGAAGCGCGGCTAGACCAATATATGCCTCTCTCGATGGTCCGAGCGAAGCTCAACGAAAAATGGACCCTTAGCGATATCGATTATTCAACCGGCGGCCCTGCTCGCTATGTACAAGTTAAAGAGACTGGTGGCCGGATAGGCTTTATCACGCCGCTAACCCACAACTTCTGTGAAAGCTGCAATCGTGTTCGTCTGACCTGTACTGGAACGCTGTATATGTGCCTGGGCCAAGAAGATGCTGCTGATTTGCGAGCAGCGGTCCGGAAAGAAGATAATGGGGCGGCTTTAATGGATGCGATCGACGAGGCGATCGGCCGTAAGCCTAAGGGACATGACTTCATCATCGACCGACGGCGCAGAGATCCTTCTGTTTCGCGCCATATGAGCGTCACTGGCGGCTAACCGTCGGCCGTCATGGTGAGCAACCCCAATTCATATGCCGCCCGGGATTCTGCAGTATTACTGCACCCCTATACCAATGCCCTCGCCAATGAGAATGACGGTTCCCTGGTCATTACTCGGGGCCATGGGGTCTATGTCACGGACGATACTGGTAAAGAATACATTGAAGCAATGTCAGTGCTCTGGTGTACCGCCCTCGGATTCGGCAATGAACGGCTTGCACAGGCCGCTGCCCAACAAATTCGTGATCTCTCCTTTTATCACGGCTTCAATCAAAAGAGTCATTCGCCCCAGATCGAACTCGCAGAGCGATTGCTCGCCCTGGCGCCAGTACCAATGTCCAAAGTATTTTTTGCAAACTCTGGATCGGAGGCCAATGACACCGCCTTCAAACTGGTTTGGTATCGCAGCAACGCGATGGGAAAGCCCAAAAAGAAGAAGATCATCGGACGGATCAAAGGATATCACGGAGTCACCATCGCAGCGGCTAGCGCCACGGGGACGCCGATCAATCACCAGGCATTTGATCTACCGATAGACGGCTTCCTGCATACTGACTGTCCTCATTACGCAAGCTTTGCAATCCCGGGTGAAAGCGAAGCACAATATTCCGAGCGCTGCGCACAAAGTCTTGACACGCTCATTGAACAGGAAGGCCCGGATACTGTAGCAGCCTTTATTGCAGAACCGGTCATGGGAGCCGGAGGTGTGTTAATTCCCCCCGCCGAATATTTTAAGAAAATTCAATCCGTACTCACCAAGCATGATGTTCTGATGATCGCCGATGAGGTGATATGCGGTTTTGGTCGCACGGGAAACATGTGGGGTAGCGAAACCTTCAACATCAAACCGGATATCATCACCTGCGCCAAAGCATTGTCGTCGGGGTATATTCCGATTTCCGCTGTGATGATCAATGAGACTGTCTACCAACCAATCGCTGAACAAAGTGCAGAGATCGGATCGTTCGGCCACGGTTTTACCTATTCCGGTCATCCGGTTGCTGCCGCGGTGGCGCTTGAAACTCTAAATATTTACGACGAGCTAGGCTTGGTTGAGATGGTTCAGGCTATATCACCCGTTCTCCAGAATGGGATTCAGGCTTTTGCAGACCATCCTCTAGTCGGCGATATTGATGGGGTCGGACTGCTTGGTGTCGTCGCACTCGTTGCAGATAAGGCAACTGGGGAGTCTTTCCCTGCAAATAGAGGCGTTGGACCATTTCTTCTCGAACGCGCCCTAGATCATGGGCTCATCATACGCGCCCTCGGCGACCGAATCGCTTTCTCACCACCCCTAGTGATTGACCAATCTGAAATCGCAGAAATGTTCGTGCGGTTCGGCAAGGCGCTCAACGACACATTAAAATGGCTAGAAATCGGTCAATAGGAAGGATTTAGGCGCTCTGTAAACGAAACGTTAACCATAATCATAACAACAATGTGAGAGATTGGATTCTTAACTTTTCGGGGGAATAGAGGCCTTGTATTATCTGTTCGAACAGTCAGAGGGCTGTGATAGGAAGAACGGCATGGATTACGAAGGTTTTTTCAGCGACTCAATTGAACAGCTTAAGGCCGAAGGCAATTATCGGGTTTTTGCTGAACTGGAGCGCCATGTTGGCGATTTTCCGCATGCTACCCGTCATGCTGGAGAAGATACCAACGAAATTACCGTATGGTGCAGCAACGATTATCTCGGTATGGGGCAGCACTCTGACGTTCTGAACGCCATGAAAGATACCGTTGATTTAGTCGGCGCTGGCTCTGGTGGTACTCGTAATATTTCAGGAACAACCCATCAGCACGTTGTGCTTGAGCGAGAGCTTTCTGATCTGCATCAAAAAGAAGCCGCATTACTTTTTACCTCAGGCTACGTTGCTAATGACGCCGCGCTCTCCACGTTGGCCGGAAACATGCCTGGCTGTGTCCTGTTATCAGATGAGTTTAATCATGCGTCGATGATTGCCGGCGTACGACACAGTGGTGCAGAAAAGCGTATTTTCAAGCATAACGACGTTGAGGACCTCGAACGCCTTCTCGCAGACATTGAGCCCGGCCGCCCTAAAATTATCGTCTTCGAATCCGTCTACTCGATGGATGGCGACATCTCTCCAATCGGTGAGATTTGTGACCTCGCGGATAAATATGGCGCCATGACCTATATCGATGAGGTTCATGCTGTCGGGATGTACGGCCCCCGCGGCGGTGGCGTTGCTGAACGTGATGGCCACATGGATAGGATTACCGTCGTGCAAGGCACACTTGCCAAAGCCTTCGGTGTTGTTGGAGGCTATATTGCGGCTTCTCAGAAGCTCGTCGATTTCGTGCGCTCAAGGGCCAGTGGCTTTATTTTCACGACATCACTGCCACCCGCCGTCGCTGCCGCTGCTGCTGCAAGCGTCCGGCATGTCCGCGATAACGGTCAGGAACAACGCGCGAGACACCAGGAACGCGCGGCAACGTTAAAACGCCTGTTGGCTGATGCTGGATTACCAGTGATGCCGTCGGTCTCGCATATTGTCCCGATCATGGTCGGTGACCCGGTTCTGTGTAAACAGGTCACCGACGATCTCATGGATCGTTATGGCATCTATGTCCAACCAATTAACTACCCAACGGTGCCAAAAGGAACCGAGCGTCTTCGCCTGACGCCATCACCGATCCATAGCGATGAAGATATGGGGCAACTGGTCGCTGCCCTGACCGAAATCTGGGGCCGGTTAGAACTCAAATGGGCTGCTTAATTCTGGAAGATTTCATCCTGGAAAAACGCGCCTTCTGGCGCGTTTTTTTATTGAGAACAGCTCTTTATAACAGGCCCCATGGGAACATCTAACAACCCACCAGAACCGGTTCTGCCAGACGTGTTACCCAACGGTGTCCGGCTCATCTTTTGTGGCAGCGCCGCTGGAACAGTCTCGGCACAGAAGCAGGCCTATTATGCCGGGCCCGGAAATAAATTCTGGCGGACGTTGTATGAAACGGGACTCACGCCACGATTATTTTCGCCGGACGAATATCACTTGCTCCCGAGTTGCGGTATCGGCCTTACTGATATGGCAAAACACGTCTTTGGCAGTGACGCCTCTCTGCCAAAAAACGCTGACGACCCCCATCGCGTATATCGGCTCGTCTGCGATGCAGCACCCACGGCCTTGGCTTTTGTCGGCAAACGATCAGCCCAAGTATTTTTCAGAACCCATTTTGGATTGAAAAATATGCCTTACGGTCTCCAGGAGCAAACGTTGGGTCCTACGAAAATATTCGTTCTCCCCTCACCGTCCGGCCTCGCCGTGCGATATTGGGACATCACACCATGGCAGGCACTCGCAGCCCACATAAAGTAGTGCTATTCGATTAGGAAATCGGCTTCGACCTCAATGGCCACATTGAACGGCATTGAGGAAACGCCGGCGACGGTTCGAGCATGTGCCCCTATTTCCTGACCAAACACATCAACCATTAATTCCGACGCACCATTCACAACTGCGGCGACCTCAGCTAGATCAGGGGTAACATTCACGTACCCTTTCAATTTTGCGACTTTCACAACACGATCTAAATCGCCATCGAGTGCTAATTTGGCATGCGCGATTACATTGAGGGCGCAAAGTCGAGCCGCCTCTGCGCCTTGTTCAACGGTAAAGTCGCGACCAACCTTACCGATAAATGGCATATCTCCATTCCATTGAGGGACCTGTCCGGACACATATAAAAACGGGCCCGCAATATTCGACCCTTTGATTTTGGCAACTTTTGGCGCCAGTGCTTCCGGTAGCTCTATTCCGAGTTCCTTAAGCCGTGCTTCAACAATTCCTGACATTCCATTTTTCCTCATCTCTAAACGGTTATTTTCGATCTCGTAATCATGCGCCAACGTGCCCTAGTGATCCAGCCTCGTCATTTCTGCTATAGTGGCATATGGCTTCGTCAAAAGACTTTCGAGATCAAATGCTCGGACGGCTTCTTCCATTTGGACCGGTGCTGTCGCGTTCAATGTTCGGCGGCTTTGGTTTCTATATGGACGGCTTCATGTTTGCCCTTATCGCCAACGACCACCTTTATTTCAAAGTCGATGATCGCAATCGGCAGGAATATATTGATGCTGGGACAGGACCATTTACTTATGACGGAAAAAAGAAACCCGTTAAGAAGTCATACTTTCTGGTGCCATCGAATATTCTGAGCGATCCGAATGAACTCACTGACTGGGCTGGGCGTGCTCTCGAGGCAGCGAAACGATCCAAGCTGAAAAAGCCCACAAGGCGAAAGAGATGAGCTCACCCGTCAAACGGTCAGTGGTTGTTGCCGGGCATCAAACCAGCATCTCTCTTGAGGAACCGTTTTGGGAAGCGTTGGTCAAGATAGCCAAGTCTGAAGACGTATCTCTCAACAGTCTTATCACGCAAATCGATCGCGACCGGCAAGGTAATCTATCTTCCGCTTTACGGGTGTTTGTTCTCAAAAGCCTGCAAGAGGGTCAGAATTAACGCTTGTTCAAAAGATCAAGAACGCCGGGGATGAGGTCCTCCAGGCGCCTTTTTCTTTCTCGAGGCTGTTCCTGTTGTTGTGCCGGCGCAGATTGCGGGTTGGCCCGCCGCGAACCCGGAAAGACTTTTCGGATAATCGAGCCAACGCCCCGCTGCAACAAGAATGACTGGAGATCCTTGAAATCAAAAAACCGTCTGGGATTATCAATCGCGCCGACAGCCCGCATCTTAAAAGCCGGCGCTTTAGGATGCTCGATCAGTCGGAACTGACTACCAAAATCCATTTGCCACTTGGGCAGATTAGCAAATCCGGTGGCACGCCCTTCGGCGGCATCTGCACGAAGCAACACATCGTTAGTTCGCACAACGCCTTTCTCAATTTTAAAGGTCGCGTCTAAGGTTGAGAAACGCGATTGACCGCCCTGCATCGAGGCCCCGAACAACGTCAAAAGGTCAATAACGCCATCAATATTTTTTAGCCGGTCGCTGATTGCCTTCAAATCAAACCCGGAAACAATCCCATCACGCGAGGCAAGTTTTCCGTTTCCGCTCAGATCACGCACCATCGCCAACGGGCTGCGTCCCGCACTTCTGATGTTCAGGTCAAAATCTGTAATACCGCCCTGAATATCGAAGGTTCCTGTTTTAAAGAGGGCTTTGCCAACGTTGGCTTTCGAAACCACAACGCGGCCGTCCAGTCTAGGTGTACGGCGACCATCAAATTTCCCGGTCAACAAAAAGGCGCCATCAAACATTTTACCGGCAACCTTTTTAATCGTCAGGAGCTGGTTTGAGAGCATGGCGTTGATCGCGGGATTATCAACCTCAAACTGTCGATAAAGCAGTGACTTAGCAGCAATTGAAACATCTGCATCGATCAGGCCAAGCGGTGTCGTATCGATTGGTTGAGCAGAGTAGCGCGCCTGCGATGCACCGTGCCGCGTTCGTGACCTGGTTGTCGTTCCCCGCGGCGTCTGGCCTCTGCGTGTAACAGCTTGACGTCCGGGGGACGATGAACTTGCTGATT
Source organism: uncultured Alphaproteobacteria bacterium (assembly GCA_938048165.1). Taxonomy (GTDB): domain Bacteria; phylum Pseudomonadota; class Alphaproteobacteria; order MPNO01; family UBA2964; genus UBA2964. The sequence goes on from CALIBP010000265.1 coordinate 14,941, forward strand.
TTTTCGGTGGCAAAAACGGATTGACGTTGATTTGATCGGCATCAAAGACTGCCGTTAATTTTGGCCGGGCGCCTCTGGTATCAAGATTTCCAGTACCCTTTAAGGTCAGAGCACCAGCTGCAATAGAAAATTTTCCCAGGCTGTAATTTTGATTTTGTCCGCTCAGCGCTGCATTGATCTTCAGGGGCCCTAGCGCTCCTCCTGCGGGCCCATAGGCCGGAACAAAATGTCGAACGAAGCTACGAACGGAAGGGTGTGAAGCAGACACATTTAGCGCAAAGGCCGGTGTCCCAATAAGGCTC
>CALIBP010000266.1 GCA_938048165.1 uncultured Alphaproteobacteria bacterium
CGCGGTGCCAAGAGCCACAAACTTGTCGAACGCCACAGCGGTGCTGGAACCCGAGAAACCGATAACGCACCCAATGATTAAAAGAGCCCGTATATTCATCTCTGTAATGCAGACTTTTTCATGTGGTTCGCCAACCAATTCGAATGTGCTTAAAGCCAGGTAACTATAGTGACTGTACCGATTCTCACGAAACGCCTTAGGACGGTGGATTGATGCATGTTTTGCGGTACTTGAAATAAAAATCCCCATTATTATTAGGGAAAGCGTTAGGATGGCCGCGTCACAGCTGAAGAGGGGAGACGCCTATGAGCAAGGCTCCCAAAATCGACGTTAAAAAGGTGAAAAAGCTTCTCGTTTCTCGGCGAGAGGAATTATTGTCGTTGATCGACTCCGGCGAGGAAAACAGGACCGATCCCGAGCTCGATCAACAGCGGATTGGTCGGCTTTCCCGGATGGATGCGATGCAGCAGCAGGCGATGGAAGATGAAACGGGCCGTCGTCGTGATAAAGAGCTGAACCGGATCGCGGCGGCGCTGGAGCGTCTGGAAAGCGACGACTACGGCTATTGTACGGCTTGCGACGAGCCAATCGCTGCGAAACGGCTGGAAAACGACCCGGCGACGCCGCTGTGTATATCCTGTGCCCAGAAAGCCAGCTAGACCGGTTTATCCCAAAAATAAATTGCCAATGCCGATTGCGGCACCGATGAACAGGGTCACTTGAGCAATCATCCCTATAATCATGCCGGGGGCGCGCTTTTTGGGATCGGTAATATAGCTGACGGCGTACTGGATTCGTCCGGCGACCCATATCAGACCTAACCAGCACGCCCATTCGGCCGACACTGTGTAGGCGAAGAGCCACATAGACGGTAAAAAGAAAATCAAATGCTCCAGAGTGTTCATCTGAGCACGATAGGCGCATTCAAAATCCACGTTGCCGGTGGTTGCGGGCGCTTCGATACCGTGTTTGACGCGATTGCGACCGACATTCATCATCGTCAGGAGGTAGAGCAATAGCGCCAAGAGGGTGACAGCACCCGGATAAACAATGGTTTCCATCGACGCTCTCCCTAGTGTTTCAGTTTCCCAGATATCCTACTGTTTGAAGTAGGGGGCGGTCGACTGAATTGCTAGGCCTCTGCTGCGGCCTTGCCTTTACGGGCTTCGCGCTTGCGATCATTGGGATCAAGGTAGCGCTTGCGAAGCCGAATGGATTGCGGTGTGACTTCGACCAACTCATCATCGCCGATATAAGCGATGGCGCGTTCCAGCGATAATCTGATCGGTGGTGTCAATACGATGGCATCATCGGAACCAGATGCCCGAACATTGGTGAGCTGCTTGGCTTTGAGCGGATTAGCGTCGATGTCCTGCCCTTTGTTATGTTCACCAATGAGCATGCCGCAATAAACCTTTTCGCCGGGATTAATGAAGAGCGGGCCGCGTTCTTCGAGATTCCACAGGGCGTAGGCGACGGCATTACCCTTGAGTGTTGAAATGATAACACCCTGACGGCGGCCTTCGATGGCACCGCGGTCAGGTTCGTAGGCATGAAACACCCGATTCATAACGCCCGTGCCCCGAGTGTCGGTCAGGAATTCGCCATGATATCCGATCAGGGCCCGTGAAGGTGCGTGAAAAACCAGCCGCTGTTTGCCGCCACCCGACGGGCGCATTTCGATCAGTTCGCTGCGTCTCGCTGACAGTTTCTCGACGACAACCCCTGAGTGCTCTTCGTCAACATCAATTACGACTTCTTCGATGGGTTCGATGCGGGCCCCTGTATCAGGATCAGTCCGGTACACCACACGCGGCCTGCTAATCGACATCTCATAACCTTCGCGGCGCATGGTCTCGATCAACACGCCAAGCTGCAATTCGCCGCGTCCCGCGACTTCATAGCCATTGCCGTCGGCGGCTTCGGTGACCTGAATCGCGACATTACCTTCGGCTTCGCGCATCAGGCGGTCGCGGATCATCCGGGACGTAACCTTGTCTCCTTCCTGACCTGCATAGGGCGAGTCATTGACAGAAAACGTTACCGCAAGGGTCGGTGGATCGATTGGCTTCGCGGCCAAGCCTTCGGTGACGCTTGGGTCACAGATCGTGTTGGCAACAGTCGCTTTCTGAAAACCGGCGAGGGCAACAATATCGCCGGCCTCTGCACTCTCAAGCGGAACGCGTTCAAGGCCACGATAGGCAAGGATCTTTGTGATCCGCGTTTGCTCGATCAGCTGTCCGTCCAGCGAGATCGCCTTGGCCGTGGCATTGGCGGTGATGGAACCAGACGTGATCCGTCCTGAAAGAATAGGGCCGAGATACGGGTTCGCTTCAAGCGTTGTTACCAGCATCTTGAACGGGCCGTTGGGATCGACTTCCGGCGAGGCGACATGTTCGAGAATTAGGTTGAAAAGTGGTTCGAGCGACTCCTGTGGGCCTTCCGGGTCATCCGCAAGCCAGCCTTGTTTCGAGGAGCCATAGAGAACCGGGAAATCAAGCTGGTCTTCATTGGCATCCAGTGCCGCAAACAGGTCAAAAATTTCATCGAGCACTTCATTGGCCCGGGCATCTGACCGGTCGACCTTATTGATAATGACAATCGGCTTGAGCCCCTGCGCCAGAACTTTCGACAGGACAAACTTGGTTTGCGGCATTGGGCCTTCAGCGGCATCGACAAGTAACAGGCAGCCATCGACCATCGACAAGACACGTTCAACCTCGCCGCCAAAGTCAGCATGGCCTGGGGTGTCGACGATATTGATGCGCTGGCCTTGCCATTCGACGGATGTGCATTTAGCGAGAATGGTGATCCCGCGTTCGCGTTCCAGATCACCTGTATCGAGGGCCTGTTCCTGCATTTGCTGATTGTCACGATAGACGCCGGTCTGGCGTAGCATGCAATCGACCATAGTTGTTTTGCCGTGGTCGACATGGGCGACGATGGCAATATTTCGGAGGTTTTCTATTTGTGCGGTCATGGCTTTATGCCACCTGTTCCTTTGTGGCTAAGAAGTTGATATCCGGCCAGTCTTCTCCGGCGCGGTCGAGATGCCAGGCATTACGGGCGAGGAACACCGGATCGCCCCGGTGATCATCCGCCAGCGCAGTTTCATTGGCCCGGATAAATTTTTTCATAAGATTGTCGTCACCCGTATCGATCCAACGGGCGGTGATCAGGCTGGTCGGCTCAAAACGGACCGGAATGTCATATTCTGTTCTGATGCGGTCAGCCAATACCTCGAACTGGAGGACGCCGACAACACCGACGATCCAGTCGGAGCCAACGCGCGGTTTAAAGACAGCGGCGGCCCCTTCTTCGGCGAGCTGTTGCAGGGCCCGTCCCAGATGTTTGGCGCGCATCGGGTCTAGTGGGCGTGCGGCCTGCAGATGTTCCGGGGCAAAGCTGGGTATTCCCTTAAAGTGTAACGTTTCGCCTTCAGTCAGCGCATCGCCGATATGCAGATTGCCGTGATTTGGGATACCGATGATATCGCCGGCCCAGGCTTCTTCTGCCAGTTCCCGGTCGCGGGCAAGGAAGATAACAGCATTGTTCAGAGCAAGCTGTTTATCCGTGCGGACATGGCGTAATTTCATGCCGCGTTTAAAATGGCCGGAGCACAGCCGGAGAAAAGCGATACGGTCCCGGTGTTTGGGGTCCATATTCGCTTGAATCTTAAAGACAAAGCCCGAGACTTTCTTTTCGTCAGGGGTAATTTCCCGCTCGATCGAGGGCTGTGGCCTCGGAGGTGGCGCGTGCGTTACCAGACCTTTAAGTAATTCGCCAACGCCGAAGGAGTTGATCGCACTGCCGAAGAAGACCGGCGTCATATTGCCTTCGAGATAGGCCTCGAGATTGAATTCGGGACACAGGCCGCGAACCATCTCGACCTGTTCGCGTAACTCAGCGACAGCATCTGCCGGTAACAGCTCGTCGAGCTTGGGATCGTTGAGGCCGTTACAGGTTTCGGTCTGATGGGGTTTTTCACCACGACCTGCCTTATCCATTAAAATCAGCTGGTCATTCAACAGGTCATAGCAACCCAGAAAGCGTGACCCCATGCCAATCGGCCAGGCCGCGGGGGTGACCTCTATCTGCAGCGATTGTTCTATCTCATCCAGTAAATCAAACGGGTCCTGCGCTTCACGATCCATCTTGTTGATAAAGGTGGTGATCGGCATATCGCGCAGACGGCAGACTTCGAACAGTTTGCGGGTTTGCGCCTGAATGCCGCGTGCCGCATCGATAACCATGACGGCGGAATCGACCGCTGTTAGCACCCGGTAGGTGTCTTCGGAAAAATCTTCATGGCCCGGCGTGTCGAGAAGGTTGAAGGTCTTGTCGTCATACTCGAACGTCATGACTGAGGCGGTGACCGAAATGCCGCGTTCACGCTCGACCTTCATCCAGTCGGAATGGGCTCGTCTCTGTTCGCCACGCGACTTTACCGCCCCGGCAAGCTGAATCGCGCCGCCAAATAGCAGCAGCTTTTCCGTGAGTGTCGTTTTACCAGCGTCAGGATGCGAAATAATCGCAAAGGTACGCCGACGGGCGACGGGGGCAGGCAACGTCGTCATGATGACTTCTTAAATTCTTGAATGCGCCGCGCTATGTCGCACCGTGCGGCGCGAAGGTCAAGTAAGAAGACGCCTTGCGTCCGTAAATTCGGAACGCTTTGTTTGAGGAATTGCCGGTGTTATATCCGCTGTTCTTCGCCGCGTTTGCGGCCCTGATCGACGCTCAGGAACAGATCATCGACGGACATCTTGTTTTTCATCAATGCCTGTTCATGCGAATAGTTGATCATATTCTCAAGCGTTTTCCGGTTTTGTTCACCGAGGCCGTATTCCCAGGGGTCCTTGCCGAGAAGCTGCTCCTGCTCTTCCCAGGCTTCGCGATACCAGGCGAGCGGTACAATGCGCGGGTTCACCATCTGTTTCATAGCGATGGCCTTTGCCTTGTTGAGGGCGTGATACATGTTGATCGGCACCCAGGGATATTGCTCGACGACTTCCTTTTTGATTCCGGTGATATGCATGATTGGAAACATGCCGGTCTTGTTAAAAAAGTTGACCTCTTCCTGCTTGAAATCGGGGAATAAACGCGCGACCCGTGGGTCGCCGGCGAGGAATGGTTTAATGATCGAAGAATGAATACAGGCATCCAGTTCGCCCTCGGCGACCATCGTCTCGACCGATTTGTCGTCGGGCAAGGTTTGCAGTTTGATATCGTCTGGTAATTCGACCGGAATATCCTGATCGAGTTCCTGATACCAGTCGATGGACCGGTGGGGGACGCCATATTCATGCTCAAGAATACCCTTCATCCA
>CALIBP010000267.1 GCA_938048165.1 uncultured Alphaproteobacteria bacterium
CAGGCCCTGCTCAAAAAGATCGATGTCTGGAAAATGTGGGTGCTGTGCGACCGCGTCCCCGTCAAGGAATGGACCAAAAACCGGGTCACGCTAATCGGCGATGCCGCACACCCCATGCTGCAATATCTCGCGGCGGGGGCCGGTATGGCGATGGAAGACTCCGTGTGTCTGGTTGACCTACTGGAAGAATATGACGGCGACATCGTCCGCGCCTTCGCCGATTACCCCGGCAAGCGCTATATGCGCACCGGCCGGGTCCAGCTCACCGCACGGTTTTACGGCGACATCTATCACGCCGAAGGGGTCACCCGCGAACTGCGCAATTTGCTGCTCGGGGGCAAGAAAGAAGGCAATCCTTACGCTGGCGTCGAATGGCTATACGGCAAGAACACCGGATTACCGGGTGGAGCCTGAATAAAGACACCTTGTCAGATACTCTTTAGCACGTGTTGAGGGTTTAGAAGTACTGGCTGGAATTCCGGCATTTAACTAAACATATTGTTTAGCTATTATTAGTTGCAATTTTTTTCATAGATTCTCCAATATTTAGCAAACAAGCGATTGCAAATGATATCACAGAACGAAGAAAAGGGCGATAAAACAAGGCGTAACCTCCTCCTACCTGAATTATTTTACTACCCCTTCTTCATCGTAGTTCTTTCGTATAGCTTTGCGGGGTCTTCAGTGTTTTCCTCATCGGCTGGATAGGGATTAAAAATAGAAAAGCTGTGAAAACTAACCGAGTTAAGAATTAGCAGTCACCTAAATCAAAAACCCCCGCACGATGGCGGGGGTTTTTGTTAGAGGTTTAAGCCCAATCAGTTAAACCGGACATATTCATAATCAAACGGGTGGCCATCGATACCACGGCTTGGCGGGGCGACCCAGCTGGCGATTTTGCCGGGCTCGATACACGCCTTTTGCAGCGAGATAACAAAGGCGCGGTCCTCGTCAGACGGCAACCAGTTATCAACGTTCTTGTCCCACTCTTCCTTGCTGACAACATTTCCATCCGGTGAGATATGGGCCTCGGAGAACGTGCCAATAGCGCGGTGGAAGCCGCGATGCGGCAGCTTGAGCTCGAAGTCAATCTTGTGGCGCTTCATGACCTTGTTCCAGCGGCTCACACCAATCTGGCAATCATCAACATAATCATCGCGCAGACGTTCATTCACCGCCAGCAGCGCATTATATTCGATGACTTTAATAGCACCGTCTTCGAGCATCGTGAGATTAGCAACGCCATCTTTCAGAACATGGTCGTCATTGATCTTGGATTCCTCAAACCGGCCCTTGAGACCCGCAGTGTAATAATTCGCCGCGTTGGTCGAGATTTCCTGACCGAATAGATCCAACGACACGCTGTAATGGAAGTTGAGATATTTCTGCAGGGTCTGCAAATCAATCGCCCCTGCCGCGCGAATCTTCTCGGGATCCTCAGTTTTGAGCTCGTTCATAACCTCGCAGGTCCGGGTCACCACCCGCATAACGCCGGTTGTGCCGATGAACATGTGATGGGCTTCTTCGGTCAGCATGAACTGGCAGGTCCGCGCCAGCGGATCGAAACCGGATTCGGCGAGTGATGACAGCTGATACTTGCCGTCGCGATCCGTAAAGAAGGTAAACATGTAATAAGACAGCCAGTCCGGTGTCTCTTCGTTGAAGGCACCCAGGATACGTGGCTTGTCTACGTCACCGGAATGACGTTGCAGCATCATCTCCGCCTCTTCGCGACCATCGCGACCGAAATAGGCGTGCAGCAGATAGACCATTGCCCAGAGATGACGACCTTCCTCACAATTGACCTGAAACAGGTTGCGGAGGTCATACAGTGATGGCGCGGTCAGACCGAGCAGACGCTGCTGTTCAACTGATGCCGGTTCGGTATCGCCCTGCGTCACGATCAAACGACGCAGTGACGCGCGGTATTCACCGGGTACTTCATTCCATACCGGCTGGCCTTTATGTTCGCCAAACGGAATCGTGCGGCCCTCTACCGGCGGCGCCACAAAGATGCCCCAGCGATATTCCGGCATTTTGACATAGCCAAAATTGGCCCAGCCTTCTGCCTCGACGCTTACCGCGGTCCGCAGATAAACGTCATAATTCTGCGTCCCTTCCGGACCGAGTTCCTGCCACCAGTTGATAAAGCTTGGCTGCCAGGACTCCAGCGCTCGTTGCAAACGCCGGTCATCGGCAAGGTTTACGTTATTTGGAATTCTTGCATTGAGATCGATTGTCATGGCTAGACCCTCTTCTTGTCGAATTCACTACGTTGTCCGGTACCGTAAAGCTTAAGTGCCCCTTCAGGCCCAGCCGCGTTTGGCCGCTGGAAAATCCAGTTCTGCCAGGCACTTAAACGTCCAAAGATTTTGGTTTCCATGGTCTCCGGTCCGGCGAAGCGCAGATTGGCTTCAAGCCCGGTCAAGCCATCCGGAGAAAAGCTCGCCCGTTCTTCAATGGCGAGCCGTACTTCGTCTTCCCAATCAATGTCGTCAGGGGCAAAGGTCACGAGACCGGCCTCCTCAGCATCAATCGCTTCAAGATCCTGACCAATGGCAGCTTTGCCCGCTTCAACCAGCTCTGGTTCACCCAGCAACCGTGTCTCAAGGCGTGTTAGCCCGTTGCTCATCGGGTAAGGACCGAAATTCATGCCGGTCATGCGAACTGTCGGGGCTGGCAGATTGCTGCCTTCCATCTGGCCGTCGAGCATGTAAGACCGGTCGGCAATAAAGACCAGCTCAAGCAAGGTGCCGGTAAAGCAGCTACCCGGCTCGACCAGCGCAATCAGGCTACGCGCTGATACATCTACGCGTTTCAGCGTGCGCTTGAGATAGAGCGTGGTTTCAC
>CALIBP010000268.1 GCA_938048165.1 uncultured Alphaproteobacteria bacterium
TCGTCGCTCGTAAAAACATCAGCAAAATGATTAAACATCGCGCTAAGCGACGCGTTATGCGCCTCATCCGACCGAGTTGCTGTCGCGTCTGATGCCACCATTGTGCGGAAATTGAGCATATGCGCATCGCGCGTCGTCGACTCAACACATACATCCGTCGCGATACCAGTCATCACCAGCGTATCAATGCCAGCCGCGCGCAGCCGATCTTCGAGATCAGAAGACCCGCGAATAAAGGCGCTAAACCGCGTCTTGGTGGTGATTTCATCTTCAGGCTGGACATCCATGCCTTCCCAGATTTCAGCACCTGGGCGGCCATCGGTTAAACCGTCCAGCATGCGCTCGACATCCTCCGGGCTGAGATATTCCATATAGGCCGACCAGGTCTTTGGCGCGTCATCGCCATAGATAGCGCGTACCCAGTAAACCTTGCTGCCCGCCGCCCGCATCGCCTTGCACAGCTTGTTGGTCGCGGGCGCTGCACCCGCACAATATGGCGAGTAAGCCGCCATGCCTTCTTTCAGCCAGACATTTTGCATATCTATCACGATCAGCGCCGTCTTCGCGGGATCGATACTGTCATAAGCGTGGAGCTTGCCTCCCCGTCGCCGGAGAATATGCTCGACCGTTGATGGTGAAAGCTGAACATTATGAAGCTTGGTGTCGGTCATATTTCTCTCCAGGTCCGAATTGCCATTAGGCGCAGAAGAACGAGCTTAGCGGCGGCCAAACAACCGTTCAATGTCTGCAAGATTCAGTTCGACATAGGTGGGACGACCATGATTGCACTGTCCCGAATGCGGGGTCTGCTCCATCTGGCGCAGGATTGCATCCATTTCAGCCTGATTAAGGCGGCGACCGGCTCGCACACTGCCATGACAGGCCATCGTCCCGCAAACCTCTTCGAGACGTTCTTTTAATGTCAGCCCTTCGCCAAGCTCGGCCAGATCATCCGCCAGGTCTTTGATCAGCCCGACGATATCGGTTTTACCCAACATTGCCGGCACTTCGCGAACCACCACAGCGCCCGGCCCAAATGCCTCAAGCACGAGGCCAAGTTCAGCAAACTGGTCTGCCCGTTCAACCAGACGCTGACAATGGGCTTCCTCCAGCTCGATTACTTCGGGCAGTAATAGCCCCTGTCGCGCGACGTCGCCTTCATCCAGCGCCTGCTTCATTTTTTCATAAACCAGCCTTTCATGTGCCGCATGCTGGTCAACGATCACGATGCCTTCACTGGTCTGCGAAACGATGTAGGTTTCATGAAGTTGCGCCCGCGCGACGCCAAGTGGATACGACTCCGCGACAGTTTGCGCCGCATCCCCGGCAAATGGCACGACACGATCTTCAACCCCGACAGCAGAGGGCTGGTCCATACCCGGTAGGGGCGCGTAATAGCGTGCAGCTGCCCGCGCCAATCCACCGCCATGCGACCCAGGCCGGTAAGACGACATAGCTCCAGCGGGAGAGCTACCCGGCCGAAAAGCGCCCAATGTTTGTGCCGAGACGGTCGTAGACGCCCGGTGTCCTGCATCCGCCAAGGCGTGTTTCAGCGCGCCGACAATCAGGCCACGCACCAAACCAGCATCACGGAACCGAACTTCGGTCTTCATCGGGTGGACGTTCACATCTACAAATGTAGGCGGAATTTCTAGATAGAGCGCCACCATCGGATGACGATTACGCGCCAATAGGTCCTGATAGGCTCCCCGCACCGCGCCAGTGAGCAGCGGATCACGCACCGGGCGCCCATTCACAAATAAATATTGTGACCGGGCATAGGCTTGATTCAGGGTCGGCAAGCCGGCATAGCCCGTAAGGCGAATACCCTCACGCTCAGCATCAATGCGCAGGGCATTCTCCGCAAACTCCCGTCCCATAACATCAGATAGGCGAGCCAATCTGGCGTCGAGCAGGTCACCTTGCGCCGCATCGAGCCGCAGCCGTTTTCCCTTTTCATCTGAAACCGAAAACCCAACCGACGGATTAGCCATTGCAAGCCGCCGGACAACATCGAGGATATGATTCAGTTCTGTCCGTTCTGTTTTAAGAAATTTCAACCGAGCCGGTGTCGCGAAAAATAAATCAGCAATCTCGATACGGGTGCCAGCGGTCAGGGAAACAGGGCGAACCGCTTCTTTGTCGCCACCGATAACCGCAATAGACCACGCTTCATCGGAACCCCGCGCGCGACTCTCTATCTTGAGCCGGGAAACCGACCCGATAGAGGGCAATGCCTCACCGCGGAAGCCAAGCGAGGAAATATGCAACAGGTCGTCATCAGGCAATTTGGACGTCGCATGGCGTTCTACTGCCAGCGCCAATTCTTCGCGGGACATCCCAACACCGTCATCAGTGACAATGATAGAATTCCGACCACCGCCTTGTATTAAAATCTCAATGCGACTTGCCTCGGCGTCGATAGCATTTTCAACCAGCTCTTTGACGGCTGAAGCCGGACGTTCGACGACCTCACCAGCCGCGATCCGGTTTACAGTCCCTTCGGGTAGAAGACGGATTGTCATTTTACCCCTCCTCACCCGCCAAATATTGTCGGGTCAGAATTTTTCCTTCCTCCACAGCAGGCTGATCAAACGGGTCAACACCAAACAGATGTGCCGCGATGATGGTCTCCAACATAAAATGCATCATCAATGCCCCCATCACGGTTTCATCAAGACGGTCTAGCTGGATAATACGAGTCGGTCGCTTATTTCGAATAAGGGTCTCCGCCGTGGCACGCTGTTCTGCATCCATAAGGTCTCCCACAGACTTCCCCGAGAGATAAGCAAGCCCCTTATCATCTGCCAAAGCAGGATCAACGGATGGCCCGTCACCGGCGCACGACAGCATGATAACCGTAAACATCTTGTCTCGCGGACCATCAAGATAAAGTTGCAATTGACTGTGCTGATCAACGGTCCCTAAAGCATTAATAGGCGTCGTCCCTTTACCCTGTTTGCCGAGACTTTCTGCCCACAGCTGGCGAAACCACAAGCCAAAATCAGCAAGCCGGTCGACGTACGGCATCATAACCGTCGACAGAATATTGTTCTCGGTTGCCAAGCCTACAGATATAGCCGCGCCCACCACCGCTTCAATTTTTTCTGGCGGCTCACCGGCGAGAACAGGATTTAAAACCCTCGCAGCTCCCTCCCGGACTGCCTTCGCATCAAGCCCCGCTATCATGACTGGCAACAAGCCAACCAGCGACAAAGCTGAATAACGTCCACCAATATCTGGATCATGATCCAGGACCGTCATTCCATGATTTTTGGCGAGACGGCGCAGCAGTTTATCTCCTGGCTCCGTTATCGCTGTAAAATGACCGACCGCATTATCCTTACCAACAACATCCTGCACCGCCTTCAGACACACCAGAAACTGCGTCATTGTTTCAGCGGTCGATCCCGATTTCGAGATCACAATAAATCCTGTTCGATCCAATGCCAGTCTTTCAAGCATTGCCGATATGCTGTGCGGGTCAACATTGTCAAAGAAATGAAGCCTTGGTGCTCCTTCGCGCGGCCCAAAACCGACATCGGCCAAACGACATAATGTTTGCCCACTGAGGCTCGACCCGCCAGTGCCAAGAATGACAACATCATCGAATTGCTCTCGATAGCGGGATGCAATAGGCATCAGTGCCTCGATATCTTCCGTCTGTTCAGGCAGGCGCAACACCGGGAGACTGCCATCGGCATGTTGCATCCGCATTGTTTCAAGCGCTGGCTTTGTCTTTTCCAGAAGCGCGGCAAACTGCCCAATATCGAGCCCATGTGTACCGAGCACATCTGAGAAACAGGATGACGTTAATTGGACATAGGACATGGACGGAGCCTTTCACCTCGACTGTAAACCAGCAGCGCGAATCATGAAAAGGCGTGCAGTGGAAAACCAGTGGATAGTTTAGTGAGTGACCCCGCTTTTTGTAGCTGCTCTCGACATGCCTCACTCTACAGTTTAATCGAGATAAAATAACTGATGTCTAGGGGTGCATAGTGGAGCTTTACGTTCTCGTTACTGTCGGGATCGCATTCTTTTGCGGCGGCGTTGTAAAGGGCATAACCGGCCTGGGGTTACCCTTGACCGCTATCGCCCTGATGTCGATTGTCCTCGATTTACAGGTCGCCATTCCGCTCCTTATCATTCCTATCATCGCGACCAATATTATGCAGGCCTTTCAAGGCGGATACTTCGTCGAGTTGATGCGAAAGTTCTGGCCAATGCTGATAACCGCCGCTATCGGGGTTTTTGCCGGGACCTACATGCTGTACAGGCTTGATTCATCCTATCTGCTTATTGCGTTGGGCGTGATCGTTTTTCTCTATTCTATAAACAATCTCTGCGCCGTACGGCTGCATTGCACAGAAAAGACTTTACCGCTGGTTTCGCCAGCCGTCGGGTTCCTGTCTGGTATCCTGGCAGGGACCACCGGTTCCATCGGTATTCCCGTTGTAATTTACTTTCAGGCCCTCGGCATGACGAAGAACCTGTTTGTTCAGGCGCTAGGTGTTCAATTCCTGATTACCGGTACGTTTTTAGCCCTGTCCCTCATACGGGAGGGCGGGTTTAGTTTACAATATGCCATTATCTCGGCGCTCGCCCTGATCCCGTCTGTCCTCGGCATGCTCGCTGGAAAATCACTCCGCGATAAAGTCTCCGAAGAAAAGTTCCGGACGTGGCTCTATATCTTACTCCTGCTGATCGGCCTCAATCTGATCCGCAAAGGTTTGTTTTAGCTTAGGGCGTCGATTGGATACCCTTTGGCTGACCAACGATCACCACGGTCAAAGCCTCTGGGCGCAATAGTTTTTTAGCAACCCGTTTGATATCCGCAAGCGTCACTGCGTTGATCAAGCTCGGGCGTTTATCCAGATAGTCCTTGCCCAGATTATTGATCTGCACCGCGAGCAAGAGGCTGGCAATACGCCGCGTCGAATCCAAGCGCAACGGGAACGACCCGTTGATATAGGTTTTCGCCGCGGCAAGTTCTTTTGCCGTTACGCCGTTTTCGGCCATCTTTTTCCATTCCGCCCGAATGACTTTAAGAGACTCGGCGACACGCGCATTCGCTGTCGCAACCCCGCCCATGTACAAGGCCGCATGATCATAGGGATTGAGATAGCTATACACGCCGTAGGCCAATCCGCGTTTCTCCCGGATTTCCTCCATCAGACGGGACGAAAAACCACCACCACCCAAAATTCGGTTCATCACGGTCGCAATATACCAATCGGGATGACTGCGCTTAATGCCAGAATGGCCAAACATCACCGTGCTTTGAGGAATTTCTCGATCAACCACGATGGTCTTGCCAGCCGCTACTGGAGAAATTTCCGCAATTTTCTTCGCATTTCCGCGCGCAGGTAATGTGCCGAACACCTGATCGAGTCGTTGCTCCAATTCTGCCGGTGAAATATCGCCAGCCACTGCAACAATCAGTGAGTCCCGCGCTACATGTCGCCGCATAAAATCTTTGAGGTCCTTTGCGATCAGCGTTTTTACCGATTCAATGGTACCATCACTGGGTCGCCCATAGGGATGATTGGGGAAGGCGGCTTGATACCAGGCACGGGCCCCGATCATGTCAGGATCCTGCGCACTTCGTTGAATACTGGCTATAATCTGCCCTTTGATCCTGTCGACCGGCTTATCATCAAAGCGCGGTTTGTTCAGCGCTAATGCGAGTAAGCGAAAGGCGTCATCCTGATTAGCTTTTAGCGTCCGAAACGACCCGCGGAACTTGTCGGTTGATGCCGAAAAGCTCAGCTGCGCTGCTGTATCCTGAAGTTGCCTCTGAAAGGCCTGAGATGACAGGTCACCAGCCCCTTCATCAATCATTGCGGCCACCATGCGCGCTAGGCCTTCTTTACCCGCGGGATCATAGGCTGTGCCGCCGGTTTTAAAGGCAAAATTTAGGGAGATAACTGGAATGCTCTTATCTTGAACCAGCCAGGCTTTGATCCCGCCCGGACTGCGAACTTCTTTAATATCGATAGCGTGGGAAGGCAGTGCGATCAGGCAAAGCATTCCTAAAAGCGGCAGCGTTGCGACAGAGTTCCATAGTGTAGAGAACAGGTTTTTCATTAATCTGTCCCCGCCTTTTTCTTCTTACGTAATATCGCGGTCACCGACGCTTCTGTACGCAGAACAGCGCGAGCTGCAGCATTAACCTCATCGACGGTGACGGATTTTATTCGCTCCGGCCATGATTCAACGTCGGCAATCGTACGACCAGTCGACAACGCTCGTCCGATAATATTCGGTGCCGCCCGCAAAGAGTCCCTGGCATATACCGCGCTTGCCACCATGGAACTTACAGCGCGCTTGAGCTCTTTCGCCGTGACCCCTTTCTTTAAAAGTTTCTTCACCTCCGCCTGCAGCGCAACTTCGACCTTTTTAAGAGGCACGCCAGGGCGCGGTGAGGCCGAAAGACCAAACGTGCCATAATCCAGCGCATCAGCACCAAACCAGGCTCCGGCGCTAGACGCTAAAGCCTGATCAACAACCAAACTCCGATAAAGCTGTGCCGTTGAACTACCACCAAATATTTCGGCAAGAACGAGTAAGGCATAAGCCTGGTTACCCTTGGCGGTCGCATAGGACGGTGCCAGATAGGTTTGCGAAATACTGGGCTGCCCAACCCGCCGACTGGCCATCTCAACCCGTCTGCCGGCAAGATGCGGCGGCTCCTTTATTCGGTCTCGAACGATTTTCCGACCGCGTGGGATAACACCATAATATTTCTCAGCGAGCGGTTTTAGTTCCTTTGCATCAACATCACCGGCAACAATCAGGATTGCATTGTTAGGAACATAATACCGTTTGTAGAAATCGAGAGCATCCTTGGTGGTGAGCTGTTCGATCTCATGCTTCCAGCCAATCACCGGAATTTTGTAGGGATGGTTCAAAAACAGGGCCGCCCGGGATGCCTCCCACAGCTGCGAACCAGGATTATTGTCGGTTCGTGAGCGGCGTTCCTCCAGAACGACATCGCGTTCCGGTAATACCTCTGCATCAGTGAGCACCAAATTACGCATCCGGTCGGATTCCAATCGCATCACCAGATCAAGTTTATCTCGCGCAACGATCTGGAAATAAGCTGTGTAATCCTGAGTGGTAAAGGCATTGTCACGCCCACCGTGGCGCGCGATGATCTTAGAGAATTCTCCCGGCGGAACCGACTTGGTGCCCTTGAACATGAGATGTTCGAAAAAATGTGCGATTCCTGACTTTCCACGTGGCTCATCGGCGGCACCCGTCTTGTACCAAACCATATGCGAAACAACCGGAGCCCGACGGTTCGGGATCACAACGACCTGCATGCCGTTCTTCAACATAAAGCTTTCAGGATTAAAAACCGCAGACGATGAAGGTGTCGCGATTAGCGTCACCATCGCTGTGACAATGCCCAAAACTGCGGTCTGTAGCCTTAGTGGAATCATGTCAGTAGCTCCAATTCCGTTGCTTTAGGCTATATGGATAAATTGCCAACCATTGCAAGCTGGTATTTTTTCAACTCTTAGTGACGATGATGATCTGATGGTGAATCAGAAAATACCTTCAAGCCAGCCTTTTTGCTTTCGGGTAATCACCGGCACTTCACCTTTGGTAATTGAGTCGCCCTGCGCTGTAACCTGACGTATACGCCTGGATTCCTTCCGAGCATCTATAATTTTCCCCGGTTCTTCGGGCTTCTGCCAGAAAATGACTTTTCTCAGGACACTCTTATCCGCATCAGCCAGCGCACTGCTTTCAATATTGACCTGTTGTCTAATTGATGGATCGGGATTTAAGGCACCAGCTCGTTTCAAAAATGCGGCTTCCCCACTGGAAAATTTCCCGGAAGCAGTGGCATCCGCCTGCCCCTTTTGACCGGAATTCCGCAGCAAAATGCTGCGGGCTTTGCTGGTTGGTGTGGTTTCCTGT
Source organism: uncultured Alphaproteobacteria bacterium (assembly GCA_938048165.1). Taxonomy (GTDB): domain Bacteria; phylum Pseudomonadota; class Alphaproteobacteria; order MPNO01; family UBA2964; genus UBA2964. The sequence goes on from CALIBP010000268.1 coordinate 7,933, forward strand.
GGCCTTGCCGAGCCGGGCTTCGGGGGGCGCAAGCCATATTGAGGTGGAATACTCAGTGGCGCACGGGTGACAATGGCGAATTCATCAGGAGCCTGTTTTTTGAGCCCAATTACCTCCTTAGCATTTTCACACCCCCCAAGGCCAAGAGCGCCAATTATTAAACCCGTCAGGGCCGGTAAGGCTGACTTTTTCGTATTCATGCGATGTAATCCGTATCCTGTCTGACACTCTAATATTTAAGTGTTTTCGGGCTTCGATTTCAAGGAGTCCAGTATTAATAGTATCACACCTACGGTGATCGCGGAGTCAGCAATGTTAAAAGCTGGCCAATGCCAACCACCAACGTGAAAATCAAGAAAATCAACAACCGCGCCAAATCGTATTCGATCGATGACATTGCCAATCGCCCCGCCGATTACCATGGCGAGTGCCACAGCGAGCAAGGTTTCCTGGGCCCGCCACATCCAGATCGCTAACGCTACCGAAATAAGGATCGCAAAAACGATTAAGGCTACGCTCGCCCAACCAGGGGCGTCGCTGAAAATTCCAAAACTGGCACCACGATTATGCACCAGGACAAGATCAAAAAAACTCGTCACCGGGATAATGCGCGGCGGGATCATCGTAACATTCAATATCCACCATTTGCTGAGCTGATCAAAAAGAATGACCAGAAGGGCGATAAGCGTTCCCGCTCTGGTGGGTCCCATTTTCATCATAAATCAGGTGCCTTACGCTGCAGCTGGAGTATCGCCAATCGCAGATGCGCATCGGCCACATAAATCTTTATGAACTTCATGAGTACCAACTTCCGGCAAAACCTTCCAGCACCGACCACACTTTTCACCGTCAGCGGGCGTAATCACCACCTTTATGTCAGCGATTTCCAAGATTGAAAACGTATCCGCCGGGGCCTCGCCATCACCAAAACAAGCTGAAGATGTAATACACAAGTCAGCTAATTTAACGTCCGCCAATGCCGCTTGATAGGCCGGTGATGCGTAAATCGTAGCATCAGCACCGAGGCTTGATCCTATCCGTTTCTCAGCCCGTTCAATCTCAAGAGCGCCGGTAACAACACGTCTCAAATTGCGAACGAGTTGCCATTTCTCCGCCAATGCCTCATCACGCCATTCGGCTGGAATCTCCGAAAACTGCTTCAAATGGATACTGCCATTTTCAGTCTCTTCCGGGAATCGGGTCAGCCAGGCTTCTTCAGCCGTGAACGGGATGATCGGTGCGAGCCAAGCTGTAAGGGACATATAAAGCTGATCCAATACTGTCCGGACAGCACGACGGTCAGGACTATCGATGGGATCACAATAAAGCGTGTCTTTTCGAATATCGAAATAAAACGATGATAGGTCGACCGCACAGAAATTGTGCAACGCGGTAAACATCGCGTGAAAATCGTATTTTGTACAACACTCGCGAACCAACACATCGAGCGCCGCCAGACGATGTAGAACAAACCGTTCAAGTTCAGGCATATCGGCAGTCGCAACACGCTCACTCTCTTCAAACCCGTGAAGATTCCCGAGAAGGTACCGGAAAGTGTTGCGTAATCGGCGATAAGCGTCTGCTTGATGTTTGATGATTTCAGGCCCGATTTTGAGATCTTCAGAATAGTCAGATGCAACGACCCAAATCCTGAGAATATCAGCGCCAAAATTTCTAATAATTTCCTGCGGAGCGACAGTGTTACCCTGCGATTTTGACATCTTCACGCCCTTTTCGGCGAGAACAAAGCCATGCGTCAAAACACCTTCATAAGGCGCCCGGTCGCGAGTGCCACAAGATTCAAGCAACGAAGAATGGAACCAGCCTCGATGCTGATCCGACCCTTCAAGATAAAGAGTTGCCGGCCATGCTAGGTCGTCGCGATCTTCCAGGACAAAACTGTGAGTTGAACCAGAATCAAACCAGACATCCAGAATATCAAAAATCTGCTCGTAATCGTCGGGGCTGTAGTCATTGCCAAGGAAACGTGCCGGGTCACTCGCAAACCAGCAATCAGCGCCCTCCAGCTCAACAGCATCCGCGATCCTGTTCATCACAGCTTCGTCACGCAGCGGCTCACCCGTTTCTTTATTCACAAAGACAGTGATTGGCACACCCCAGGCGCGCTGGCGCGATACGCACCAGTCAGGCCGATTGGAAATCATACCCTGAAGGCGATTTCTGCCACTCGCCGGATAAAATTCTGTTTCATCAATCGCCGCAAGCGCTTTTGCGCGCAGGTCGTTGGTCTCCATCGAAATGAACCATTGTGGCGTCGTCCGATAAATCAACGGGGCCTTTGACCGCCAACTATGGGGATAGGAATGCACGAGTGTATCGCTTGCAATAAGGCCACCCGCTTCAGTAAGCGCCTCCGTGACCGGAGCATCCGCTTTATAGACATGCTGTCCCGCAAAGAGAGGGACGTGCTGGTAGTAACAGCCATTTCCTTCAACCGTGCGCGGGACTTCAATCCCGTGAGCCTGGCCGACGATAAAATCCTCAACACCATGCCCCGGTGCTGTATGAACCAGCCCGCTACCATCTTCTTCGGTCACATGGTCTCCTGGCAAAAGCGGCACATCAAAATCGTACCCCTTGCCATGCAATGGATGGTGACAAATTGTTCCCTGCAGATCAGCGCCTTTGAGGTGAGCGACAGTTTTTGACTCACCAATCCCGCAGACAGCCGCAACACCCGCCGCAAGAGAATCGGCAACCAAAATCTTATCACCAGTCTTTAATGTTGGATTTTCACCGGGATCGATAATTTCCACGACGGCATAGTCTAGATCCGTCCCAAAAGCGATCGCCCGATTGCCCGGAATGGTCCAGGGTGTTGTCGTCCAGATAACAGCATAACCACCTTTAAGGGCATCAATTTCAGTATTAACAACGGGAAACCGAACCCAGATTTGGGTTGATTTATGATCGTGATATTCCACTTCCGCCTCGGCCAATGCCGTTTTTTCGACCGGGGACCACATCACCGGTTTTTCACCGCGAAACAGGCCACCATTTAACAGGAACTTGCCAAGCTCACGGACGATATGGCCTTCGGCTTTAAACGCCATTGTCGTGTATGGATTTTTCCAATCACCAATAATACCAAGGCGTTGGAATTCCTCAGACTGCACACCGATCCAATGATCCGCAAAATCGCGGCATTCCTGCCGAAAATCGGCGACGGAGACCTCATCCTTGTCTTTGCCGTCCTTGCGATATTTTTCCTCAATTTTCCACTCTATCGGCAAGCCGTGACAGTCCCAACCCGGGACATAATTCGCGTCCTTGCCCAGCATTTGCTGCGAACGATTGATGACGTCTTTGAGAATCTTGTTGAGGGCATGACCTATATGCAGATTGCCGTTTGCATAAGGCGGGCCATCATGAAGGATGAATTTTTCGCGCCCCTTGGAATCTTCGCGTAGCCGGTTGTAGAGATCAATTTTTTGCCAACGCGCCAGTGTTACGGGTTCTCGTTCAGGCAGCGACCCCCGCATGGGAAACTCTGTGGTCGGTAAAAAGACGGTGGACTTGTAATCAACACTCATCGTTCATTTCCAGCTTCAGCAATTTGCTTGGGAGTCGTGATATCATTGGGAGCCGCAGCGTCAAGGATTTCCCGCGCCGCCACACAATCTGCTGCGATCTGAGCCTTAATAGCCTCAAATCCATCGAACTTCATTTCAGGGCGAATAAAATCAACAAACGCTACACGCAAAATTTTGCCGTAAAGGTCCTCGTCAATATCAAAAAGGTGCGTTTCAACCGTAATCCCCTCGCCATCAAAAGTAGGACGTCGCCCCACATTGACCACAGCCTTGTGCCATACAGTTGTAGGCCCATCTGTAACACCGACCCAAACAGCATAAACACCAAGGGCTGGCATTACATATGACCCCGGATCAACATTGGCCGTCGGGAAGCCGATCTGCCGTCCCCGTTGATCCCCTGTCATAACCTCACCTTCAACCTCCCAGGCCCGGCCAAGAAGCTCTGCAGCGTCGCGTGGACGACCTTCCTGAATATGCTTGCGGATTACCGTAGACGAATAGGTCGTGCCGTCCTGTGCCTGTACGGCTGGCACTATCGTGACGCCATAACCGTGTTCCACACCACCTTGTTCAAGAAGGCTAACATCACCTGTGCGCCCCTTGCCAAAGACGAAATCATATCCGGCGACGATATGACGGGCACCGAGCCCCTTTACGAGAACATCTTCGATAAATTCTGATGCTGTCAGAGACGAAAAATTAATATCAAACGGCATCACATAGTGAATATCCGTCCCCGACGAATCAATATGCCGCGATTTAGCATCGCCTGGGGTCATTTCAAAAAGTGGGATTTCAGGCTGGAAATAACGGCGCGGATGCGGATCAAATGTCATAGCCGCAGACGAAACGCCCAGTGTATTGGCAATTTTGATCATTTCACCGATAACCGCCTGGTGCCCGCGATGAACACCATCGAAATTACCGAGGGCAATGACTGCCCCCTTGTCTGTTTCCGGCAGTTCAGAATATGTCCGAATAATACGCATGATGGCGGATGTCGTACTCATCAGCGTCCCTCAAGTCAAACAGCAATCAACGCAAATGAAATATGGGATAAACCCCTGCAGGAGGCCATTTCACCTCCCTGCATCAACTTTACCCTGCGTTAATCCTAACAAGGCACAATAAATCCCGAATCCGGGTTTGGTCTTTGGAGCAACAAAACCCGTTCTAATTCGTAGAAGAAGGAAGCGAATTGTGAGAAATCAGGGTAACTGGGCACCGCCAAACCGTGGCATGCCAAAGAGTCCAAAGATTCGGGAATACGCCCAGGTAAAGATGAGCGATGGTTCCGTCTTGACCGGATACGTCTTTGTCGAAGCAACGTCTCGAATTCAAGATGTTCTCAACGGCGCCACCCAATTCATTCCTTTTGTCGATGAAAATGAAGTCATTCTGCTCCTGAACAAGGCTTCGATAGCCCACCTTCGACCATTTGATGCGTAACCCGTAGTCACCGAAGCCTGCCCGACCAAACAATCGAGAATTTACTGTGATCTATTCAGAACCGACACACAAAGCATCAGAAATAGCTCAGCAGACGATTGCAGAGCTGGCGAGCGAGAGCATCGCGCCCAACCCACAAAACTTTACCATCTGGTTCGATATTTTGTCTGGTCGTAACCCCGCTCTTATAAGGTTCATTGATCGTGCAAAGGAAAAGGGGATTGAATTCTCGCCAGAACGGTTACGTGAAATATATTCCCGCTTCATTATTTCCGGAAACGACAACATTGATTCTAACGACTGGAATCAGCGGATGACCGAGGTCGCTTCCAAGATCACCGAAGCTCTCGGTGAAATTGGTGATGGGACTGAAAAATATGGTGCCGCACTTGAGGATCTATCGGGCAACCTGAGTGGCACTGTAAACGGTTCTGACTTAACGCACATGATTGCGGACATACTCTCTGAAACCAAATCAATGGATGGACAGGTCAGCAATCTCCATACTCGCGTCCAGGAATCCAGTGATGAACTCGAAGCCTTACGACGCGAACTGGCTGAAACAAAGCGCGATGCCATGACGGATAAACTCACGGGTTTGGCCAACCGACGCTGTTTTGATGAGTCCCTGCTTCAGATGACAACTGAAGCGCGTGAAAACGGGGAACAGCTATGTATTGCGCTCTGCGATGTCGATCATTTTAAAAAATTCAACGACACCCATGGCCATCAGGTTGGCGATCAGGTACTGCGTCTCGTCGGGCGCATTCTTGTCGAAAACGTAAAAGGTAGCGATCTTCCGGCGCGCTATGGCGGCGAGGAATTTGTCATTATTCTTCCGGAAACACCGTTGAAAGGGGCATCAATCGTCGCCGATCACCTACGCCAGAAACTTGCCAGCCGTAAACTAGCTCGCAAAGGATCTGAAGACACGTATGGCAAGGTGACAATGTCCATTGGTGTCACCGAATATATTTTCGGTGAATCCATGGAAGAGCTCATCGAACGAGCCGACGGGCTGCTCTATAAAGCGAAACAGGAGGGGCGCAATCGTATCTGCGCCGCAATGGCGCATCCAGGTCTCAAAAAGGCCGGATAGAAAATCCAAGGCACTTTCATCAATAATGGCATTCAGTTGCTAAGTACGAGTCAGACGGACAATATTGTGTCAGGATGATTGTTCTTTTCACCGATTTCGGGCCGTCAGGACCTTACATTGGCCAAATGCGCTCAGCCATCGCGCAACGCGCGCCCAATGAGACGGTAATCGAACTCTTATCAAATGCTCCAACATTCAACCCTAAAGCCTCAGCCTATCTATTGGCCGCCCTCGCTCCGGATTTTTCCGACGATGCCATTTTTTTGTGTGTCGTTGACCCCGGCGTCGGTAGTGACCGGTTGCCCCTTATTGTAAAAGCTGACAATCAGATATTTATCGGACCCGATAACGGGTTATTTTCAATTATTGCGCGACGTTCTTCGACGGTTTCAGCGCAAAAAATCACCTGGAAACCGGATCAACTATCCGCCAGCTTCCATGGACGAGATCTATTTGCACCGGTTGCTGCAATGATTGCGTCTGGAGAAACCATAGAAACAGAACCCATACCAATGGAAAAGCAGGCCGAACCGAGCTGGCCAGACGATCTGAAATCCATCATCTATATTGATCATTTTGGGAATGCGATGACTGGCATTCGGGCTAAAACTTTATCCACCACGACCAAACTTGAGTGTTGCGGAATTGAAATTTCCT
>CALIBP010000269.1 GCA_938048165.1 uncultured Alphaproteobacteria bacterium
AACAAGATCACGGCTAAAACTTTCTGCCGTCTTCACCACTGCTCACGTAATTTTGCTACCTAGTTAGTAAAATCCGCGTGAGGGGTGGAAATTGCCCAAATTAAAACACATTTGATACCCATATCCGGCCCAACCAGAGCAGCGATATGGGAAAAATTCTCCCCTCGCTGATCTTTAGGTTTAAGATAGGAAAACCGGCTGTGCCTTCCTAATGGTATGGCCGCAAAAAGGAGAGCGAAATGAAGAATTCGGTGTTATCCCCCGTTTATGCTACGCGGCATATGTCTACCAACTATGCCGGCCATAATGCAGGCAAGTATCTAAGAAATTGGACCCTTTCCCTGTTGGTCGTTGCGGGTGCCCTCTTGATCTCAACTGTGGCGATCGCAAAAGCGGCGCCAGCAAGCTTCGCTGACCTAGCGGCGAAGCTCTCGCCAGCAGTGGTCAATATATCGACCTCCCAGGTTGTCAAACGCGACGGCGAGACGAAGCAGCAGCGTCCACAATTGCCGCCGGGATCGCCATTTGAGGAATATTTTAAGGAATTTTTCGACCGCCAGCAGCAACGGAACACACCAAACAGACGCGCGACGTCTTTGGGTTCAGGATTTATCATCGATCCGTCTGGGCTGGTCGTAACCAATAATCACGTCATTGAAGGCGCAGATGAGATTTCTGTAATTTTGCAGGATGACACGCGGCTTAAAGCAGAACTTGTTGGTCGAGATGCAAAAACTGACCTCGCTATTCTTCGCGTAAAATCGAAAAAGAAATTGCCTTATGTGAAATTTGGAGACTCTGACAAGTCGCGGGTCGGTGACTGGGTGGTCGCCATTGGGAATCCATTTGGTCTTGGCGGCACGGTAACTGCTGGCATCATCTCGGCTCGTGCCCGTAACATCAACGCCGGCCCGTACGATGATTTCATTCAGTCAGACGCATCCATCAATAAGGGTAATTCTGGTGGCCCAATGTTTAATATGGATGGTGAAGTCATTGGCATTAATACCGCAATTTATTCGCCATCGGGCGGGAGCGTTGGCATTGGTTTTGCAATTCCCGCTAATCTTGCGAAACCGATAATCGCACAGTTAACGAAGTTTGGACGTGCCCGGCGTGGTTGGCTTGGTGTGCGCATACAGACGGTAACTGATGAGCTGGCCGATAGCCTTGGTCTCGATAAAGCCCGGGGTGCTTTGGTTGCTGACGTCACCAAGGGTGGTCCAGCGGAAAGTTCCAAGATTCAGGTTGGTGATGTCATCCTGAGTTTTGACGGCAAGCCAATCGTTGAAATGCGCAACTTGCCAAGAATTGTTGCTGAGACCGAAGTCGGCAAGAAGGTCAAAGTCGACGTCTGGCGAAAAGGTCGAAAGGTTACCTTAAATGCCAAACTTGGCGAATTCCCTGAAGATAAAAAACCGGTGCTCGCCAAAACCAGTAGCAAGGAGAAGGGTGACGGCAAGTCGGCAACCATCCTTGGTCTGACGATGGCGCCCGTTTCTGATGAATTGCGCCGTCAATTTAAGCTCGGCAAGACGGTCAAGGGCGTGCTTATTACAAAGGTCGCAAACGACAGTCCTGCGTCCGAAAAGCACATTCGGGCTGGCTCTATCATTCGTAAAATTGGTCCGGAGCAAAAACCTGTAAGTTCCCCCGCGCAGGTTTTGAGCAAAGTGGAAAGCGCTCGCAAGGCGAAACTCAAGAGTCTGTTGTTCTTAATCGAACGTGGTGGAGATTCGCGTTTTGTGGCCCTTAGGCTCTCAAAAGCGAAGAGTTAAAAGTGCTGGTGTGAAGATCAAGATTACTCGCAGAACTCTTCGCGCCGATATCCCTGTATATATAGGATTGCCGTCAGGTCCCCGTAGCGAATAGCTGCGGGGGCCTTTTCTTCAACAATCGGCTTTGCGTGAAAGGCGACTCCTAATCCCGCAGCCAAAATCATTGGCAAGTCGTTCGCTCCGTCACCCGTCGCCAGGGTTTCTTCGATGGGGATTTGTTTGGCCGAGCTAATTGAGTTCAGGGAGTCCAGCTTCGCGTCTCGATCAAGAATAGGGTCGCCTACTTCACCAGTCAGAACGCCATTCACAATGATCATCTCGTTTGAGCGATCTTCGTGAAAGCCTACCTCTTTTCTCACGGCATTTGTAAAAAACTTGAATCCGCCAGAAACCAGGACGGTATAGGCACCGTTTGCACGCATCGTCTGGACTAACTGGCGCGCGCCGTTGTTTAACTCGGTGATTTTTAAAGTTTCGTCCAGGGCGGCGGTGGATAACCCTTTTAACATGGCCACACGCTCGCGCAGTGCTTCTTTGAAATCCAACTCGCCCCGCATCGCGCGGTCGGTTATCGCGGCGACTTTTTCTTTTAGCCCGGCGATGCCCGCGAGTTCATCGAGGGTTTCCCCGGTTACAATCGTTGAATCCATGTCGGCGAGGAGCAAGCGTTTGCGACGGTGCGCGGTCGGTTGAATGATAATATCGATGCCTAATTCAGAAGCCTCATCTTGCGCCATGCCCCGAAGCGTCGATAGGTCTTCGCCATCAAAGATAATGTCACAAGCGATCTTTTCGGCGAGCCAGGAAGGTGAAGATTGCGTGCAGCGGACCTTTTCGAGTGCCGTCTGAATATGGTCGACATGCTGTTGAGTCAGGCTGGCCTGTTCCGGATTTGCGATAAGTGTTGCTACGAGTTCCATGTCGGCCTTTATGGTTTGGAATTTGGTTGATGACAAGCCATCTCGCTTGGAGGGGTGCAGCAGGAATATTTATAGTATGATTTCCGAAATATTGCTTTTAGGAGAATGTGGATATGACGGCACCGATCAACCCGCCTTTTCGAGCGGAACATATTGGGAGTCTTTTGCGCCCGGCACCGTTATTGGCTATTCGGTCAGATCATGCTGCTGGCAAAATTTCTGATGAGGAAGTTCGACGCGCTGAAGATGACGCGATTGAGCAGGCTATCGCTCTGCAGCTTGAGCTTGGATTGTCGTCTATTACGGACGGCGAATACCGGCGTCACGCTTATTCCGACAGTTTTACCGTCGACGTTTTTACGGGCGTGAAAATTGGTTCAACGGAAGATCGCAACTGGACCTATTCTGACGCGCAAGGTCAGAAGACCGAAGGCCGGGTGCCGATTGTCGTGGATCGCCTTGAATGGCCCGGGCCGGTAAATGTCGATGATTTTGAATTCGTTAAACGTAACGCTGGAGCGGGAACTCCAAAAGTAACCTTGCCTGGTCCCTGCTATATCCATTTCCGGTCGGGGCGCGATAACATAAGCACCGATATCTATCCCGATCTTGATGCATTTTGGCAAGATCTGGTTGAGGCTTACATCAAAGAAATCGAGGCGCTTTATGCGGCGGGTTGCCGTTACATTCAACTGGATGAAACGTCTATTGCCAAGTTTGGCGATCCCAAAATTCGCGAAGGACTGGAACGACGCGGGGACCGGTGGGATGATCTGCTTGAGATATATACAGACGTCATAAACGAAATCGCAAGACGGACACCAACGGATCTTAGCCTTGGTATACATTTGTGCCGTGGTAATAAAGGTGGATCCTGGCAGGCAGCGACGGGCTATGATGATGTCGCCGCTAAGCTCTTCAGAAAGTTGGAAATCCAATTTTATTTTCTGGAATACGATTCTCCGCGGGCCGGGGGGTTCGAGCCATTGCGTGAGGTTCCAGATAATAAAACGGTTATACTTGGTCTGGTTTCGACAAAGGCATCTGCGCTTGAGCAGGTGGATTCTGTAAAACAGCGTCTCGAAGCCGCTGCGCAATATGTTGATATGGATCGTTTGGGTATTTCACCGCAATGCGGATTCGCCAGTCTCGATAGTGGCAACCCGATTTCTTTTGATGATCAGGCGGCAAAAGTCCGGTTGGTCGTTGATCTGGCGCGTGAATATTGGGGATACACACCGGCGGCTCAAGCCTAGAATCCATGCCAAAGACAGGGCACAAAACGGTCTTGGTGGTCGCGGGTCCGACGGCCAGTGGTAAATCTGATCTCGCCGTTGATGTTGCCGAGGAATTTGGCGGCGTGGTGATCAATGCTGACTCAATGCAAATCTACGCAGGGCTGGAAATCGTGACTGCAGCCCCCAGTCCAGCGGCACGTCAAAGAGCACCCCATAAATTATATAGCATACGAGATCCGGCAATACCTTGCTCAGCCGGTGAATGGGTCGCGCTAGCCGAGAAGGAAATTGATCTTGCACGGGAAAAAGGGCTTCTGCCCATCATCGTTGGCGGTACCGGGATGTATTTGCGGACATTGATGACAGGAATTGCGCATATGCCCCCAGTGGCGCCAGAAATTCGCAACAAAGTCCGATTTCGTTTAGCCCGAGACGGGAGCGCTTCGCTGCATGCTGAATTGGCAATGATTGATGCGCGATCAGCGGCGCGCATTAATACGTCTGACAGCCAGCGGATTGCACGCGCCCTAGAGATTTATGAAGCCACAGGTAAGCCTTTAACTGAGTGGCAAAACGAGGGTTCCGAAGAAGCGACTGACTATGACTTCAAAGCGGTGCTGTTAGAGCCACCTCGCGACCTTTTATATGCGACCTGCGATGCTCGATTTGAAAAGATGTTGGCGAGCGGGGCGCTGGAAGAAATACGGGTCTTGGCTAAACGTAAGGTCGATCCTGCACTACCGGCGATGAAGGCACTGGGAATACCCGCGTTGATACAACATTTGCTGGGCCAAATTTCTTTAAATGAGGCCTGTCTCTCAGGGCAACAGGCGACGCGGAACTATGTGAAGCGTCAGGGGACCTGGTTCAGAAATCAGTTTATTGCGGATTTACTAATTGATTCGCAATATAATGATAATATAAAGCCACATATCTTTTCATTTGTTAGCAATTTTATGTTGACCTAATACTATGGAAAGACTAGTTTGGCGCCGATTCGCTGCTGATAAGTCATTGGCGATAGCAGTTTAAGGCCTTGGCGCTAATACATTTTGTTGTTTTGTGAGGGGATCCTGCTCCGTGGGATCGCCTTTTGTTTGATTGGAAAAGGTGGAGACGATGGCTAAACGCAAGCTATCTGGCTCGGATATCGTTATTCAAAGCCTGGTTGATGCAGGGGTCGATACAATTTTTGGTTACCCCGGTGGTGCGGTACTTCCGATTTATGATGCGTTGTTTAAGCAAAACCGCTTGAAGCATGTACTGGTGCGCCAAGAAGGTGGTGCTGTGCATATGGCGGAAGGCTATGCACGTTCCACCGGCAAATTGGGTGTCGTTCTTGTAACGTCGGGCCCCGGCGCAACGAATGCCGTTACCGGTCTCACGGACGCGCTGATGGATAGTATCCCGGTTTTATGTCTGACGGGGCAGGTGCCCACGCATTTGATTGGTAACGACGCCTTTCAGGAGGCAGACACGACCGGTATTACCCGTCCCTGCACCAAGCATAATTACCTCGTCAAAGATGTGAATGACCTTGGGCAGGTAATGCAGGAAGCAATGTATGTCGCTCGCTCGGGACGTCCAGGGCCTGTTGTTATTGATCTGCCGAAAGACGTATTGATTAATGAGGCTCCTTACGAGGTCGGCAAAAAACCTGTTGCTAAGCACAAGACCTACCGGCCGCAAATTAAGGGCGACAACGCCAGGATTCGTGAAGCCGTTGAGTTGATTGCGAAAGCAAAGCGGCCATTATTTTATTGCGGCGGTGGTGTTGTTAACTCTGGTCCACGTGGGTCAAAGTTGTTGACGGAATTCGTCAAGATGACCGGCTATCCAATTACGCTGACTCTAATGGGGTTAGGTGCCTATCCGGCGACAGACAATAAATTCCTTGGCATGGTCGGCATGCATGGAACCTATGAATCAAATCTGGCGATGCATGATTGTGACGTCATGATCAATGTTGGTGCCCGTTTTGATGACCGAGTAACCGGTTTGATTTCTGAGTTTTCACCCGGATCAAAAAAAATCCATGTCGATATTGATCCCTCATCAATCAACAAGAACGTTGCGGTTGATGTGCCTATCGTTGGTGATTGTGCATCTGTGTTGGCAGAGATGATCAAGGTGTGGAAGGAAATCAAACCATCCATAGATACGAAGGCGATTAATAAGTGGTGGGATCAGATTGAAAAATGGCGCAAACGCGATTGTCTGGCTTACAAGCAGTCAAAAGACATTATTAAGCCGCAATATGCCCTCGAGCGCCTGCAGGCTCTGACCAAAGATCGTGATACCTATATCACAACTGAAGTTGGTCAGCATCAGATGTGGGCCGCCCAGTACATGAAGTTTAACCAGCCTAACCGCTGGATGACCTCTGGCGGGTTGGGCACAATGGGATATGGATTTCCGGCGGCAATTGGTGTGCAGATGGCGCATCCCAAGGCAACGGTCATCGATATTGCTGGTGAAGCGTCATTCCAGATGAATATTCAAGAAATGTCGACGGCGATGCAATATCGCCTTCCGGTTAAGGTGTTTATCCTCAATAACGAATATATGGGGATGGTACGCCAATGGCAGGAACTATTGTATGGTAGCCGGTATTCAGAAAGCTATACGGCGTCTTTGCCGGACTTTGTCAAACTGGCGGAATCTTACGGTGCTGCCGGGTTCCGGGCGACTAAACCCAGCGAAGTTGACGATGTTATCAAAGAGATGCTGGATAATGACCAATTTACAATCGTCGATATAGCGATTGATAAGGGCGAAAACTGCTTCCCAATGATCCCGTCGGGGGCACCGCATAACGAAATGCTTCTTGGACCCGACGATGAAGCCGAAAAACCGGTTTCCGAAGATGGGATGGTGTTGGTCTAGGACTGACGACATCATTTTTTGAAGGTGGAGGAAAAATTGGAGCCGATTGAGCGACACACGATTGCTGTTCTGGTCGATAACGAAGCAGGCGTATTGGCGCGGGTGATCGGCCTGTTCTCCGGTCGTGGCTACAACATCGAGAGCCTAACGGTTGCAGAGGTTGACCCTGAAAGCGCGATTTCGCGGATAACCGTCGTCACCTCCGGTACGCCCATGATCATTGAGCAAATCAAGGCTCAGCTTGATCGTTTGGTGCCAGTCCATCGAATTAGTGACCTTACAGACGGTGGTGCGAGTGTTGAACGTGAGTTGGCTTTGGTCAAGGTGCGAGGATCGGGTAACAAACGCGTCGAAGCGTTGAGAATTGCCGACATATTTCGTGCCCGGGCAATTGACAGTACAAACAATTCATTTGTGTTCGAGATTTCCGGTTCGCCGGAAAAACTAGATGCCTTTATCAATCTCATGCGGTCGCTTGGGTTGGTAGAAATTTCAAGAACTGGTGCCGTAGCTATTGCACGCGGCGCAAAGGGGATTTAGGAAACGCCCCAACGATAGGTTTAATCATCATGTTTGGCGCGGTTGGATGACCGCGGCACTAATCGACAAAGAAAGAGGATCCGCAAAATGCGCGTTTATTATGACAGAGACGCTGACGTCAATCTCATCAAGGCCAAGAAAGTTGCCATTATCGGTTATGGCAGTCAGGGGCACGCTCATGCCATTAACCTGAGTGACAGTGGTGTTAAAGAGGTTGTCGTTGGATTACGGGACGGATCATCCAGTGTCGCGAAAGCAGAGGGTGCAGGCCTGAAGGTCATGAATCCTGCTGACGCCGCAAAGTGGGCTGATGTTGTGATGGTTCTTGTTCCTGATGAACTGCAGGCCGCGCTTTATGCAGACGACTTGAAGGATAATTTGCAGCAGGGGGCCGCTCTGGCCTTTGCCCATGGTTTAAACATTCACTTTAAGCTTATCGAAGCGCGCCCTGACCTGGACGTTTTCATGATTGCGCCAAAAGGGCCTGGCCACACAGTCCGTTCAGAATATCAACGCGGTGCCGGTGTGCCATGTCTTGTTGCTGTTGACCAGGATGCATCCGGTAATGCTCAGGATATTGCGCTGTCCTATGCTTCCGCGATTGGTGGTGGCCGTGCTGGCGTTATTGAGACGACGTTCCGTGAAGAATGTGAAACCGATCTGTTTGGTGAACAGGCTGTCTTGTGTGGTGGTTTGACCTCACTGATCAAAGCCGGTTTCGAGACCCTTGTGGAGGCTGGTTATGCGCCAGAGATGGCTTATTTCGAATGTCTTCATGAGGTGAAGCTCATTGTCGACCTAATTTATGAAGGCGGCATTGCGAATATGCGTTACTCCATTTCGAACACGGCGGAGTACGGTGATTATATTACGGGTCCGCGTTTGATCGATGACAGCGTGAAAGCACGGATGAAAGAAGTTCTCGATGATATCCAGTCAGGCCGTTTCACACGTGATTGGGTACTTGAGAATGCCGCAGGTCAATCAAGCTTTAAAGCAACGCGTCGCCGCGAAGCCGAACATCAGGTTGAAGAGGTTGGTGCGGAGCTACGCGGTATGATGCCCTGGATTGCCGAAAATCGGCTTGTGGATAAGTCGAAAAACTAGCTTTCTGTGAATTTCTCGGGATTTTTAAGGGAAACCGCTAAAAATCGTTGCTTTTAAGGTTAATAAACGTTTAGGAATAAGCTACTAACTTGGTTTTGTTTAGATTCTCGGTTTATCGAGCCTTCTAAATTTGGCTGAGAGAACTATATCGGCAGCAGGTGCGCTTACTCAGCAAGTGCCCTAAAGCAATGGCGAAGTACGGAATGAGAGTGATGAAAAACAAAGGATTGGTAGCAAATGCCGGGGCCGGGACGGCTCGGGACGGTGTTGCACGGCCTTTGTCCACGCGATTCGCTGTTTTCGCCAGTGCGCTAGAAGGGGGTCTGCGACTTAGTTACCCCTGAAGGGGAGCCAGTAAAGGTTGGCCATTCAGGGGATACAGCTATCGAGACTTAAGTCGTTAATCCCAAACTAGTAAAAGGAGCTGAGTTATGAGTAGCAGCACCGATCCAAACCGAGTCATAATTTTTGACACCACCTTGCGTGATGGCGAGCAGTCGCCAGGCGCATCAATGAATCTTGAAGAAAAATTACGGATCGCCGAACTCCTGGAGGAGATGGGAGTCGATGTCATCGAGGCAGGTTTCCCCATTGCCTCTAACGGTGATTTCGAATCCGTTAGTGAAGTTGCAAAGCTGGTTAAGGACTCTACGGTATGCGGCCTGGCGCGTTCTGCGCGTGGCGACATTGAGCGTGCAGCCGATGCTTTAAAGCCCGCCAAACGAAGCCGTATCCATACCTTCATTTCGACCAGCCCATTGCATATGAAATACAAGCTGCAGATGGAACCTGATGAGGTGTATCAGGCTGTTATCGACAGCGTCAGCTATGCGCGCAATTTCACAGATGATGTGGAATGGTCTCCTGAAGATGGGTCGCGGACCGAACATGATTTTCTGTGTCGCTGTGTCGAAGCCGCTATCGATGCCGGGGCAACGACAATTAATATTCCGGACACAGTCGGGTATGCCGTGCCGGAAGAGTTTGGTGAATTGATCGCCATGCTGGTCGAGCGGGTGCCGAATAGTGATAAAGCAATCTATTCGACTCATTGTCACAATGATCTGGGGCTGGCCGTCGCAAACTCTTTGGCCGGAGTGTCGAATGGCGCTCGGCAGATTGAATGCACGATCAATGGATTAGGCGAACGGGCGGGCAATGCGGCTCTTGAAGAAGTGATCATGACCTTAAGGACACGCCAGGATCGGCTGCCTTATGTTACCGGTATTAATACTGAATGTATTACGCGTGCCTCTAAACTGGTCTCAACCATCACTGGCTTTTCGGTGCAACCCAATAAGGCAATCGTGGGCGCGAATGCGTTCGCGCATGAGTCAGGAATTCATCAAGACGGGATGCTGAAGCATGCTCAGACCTATGAAATTATGACGCCTGAGTCCGTTGGCTTAACTAAATCTACGCTTGTCATGGGTAAACATTCGGGACGGCATGCGTTTCGGGTGAAGCTCAAAGAGTTGGGGTATGAGCTGGGTGACAATGCCATGCAGGAGGCATTCCGCCGGTTCAAGGATTTGGCTGATAAAAAGAAAGAAGTCTATGACGAGGATTTGGTTGCTCTCGTTGACGATGAGGTCCTGCGCGCAAACGATACGATCAGGTTCGAATCCTTGATGGTGATTTGTGGCTCAATAGGCCCGCAAACGGCTGAGCTGGAACTCGACGTTGACGGCCAGCAATGCTCAATCAAGGCTGAAGGTGATGGTCCCGTCGATGCGACATTCAATGCAATTAAAGCATTGGTGCCGCATGAGGCTCGGTTACAGCTTTATCAGGTTCATGCTGTCACCGAGGGAACAGACGCCCAGGCTGAGGTAACAGTCCGTCTTGAAGAGGATGGTAAATCCGTGAATGGCCAGGGAGCTGATACTGATACGCTTGTCGCATCGGCACGGGCCTATGTGAACGCTTTGAATAAGTTAATGGTGAAACGAGAGAAGACAGCACCCGGGGCGTTGTCGGCTTAAATTTTACCACGTGGTTGGTAAACGAAGGAAGTAATTGCTCATGTTCTCCAGGCTTTTGGGAATGTTGTCCGCCGATATGGCGATTGATTTGGGAACGGCGAATACTCTCGTCTATGTAAAAGGACGGGGAATCGTTCTAAACGAGCCGTCAGTGGTGGCCATTGCCGACGTTAAGGGTAAGAAACAGGTTCTGGCTGTTGGTGATGAAGCGAAGATGATGCTCGGTAGAACACCGGGCAACATTGAAGCCATTCGTCCGCTCCGTGACGGGGTGATTGCTGATTTCGAAGTTGCAGAAGAAATGATCAAGCATTTCATTCGCAAGGTTCATAACCGGCGCAGCTTCGCCAGTCCTCAGATTATCGTTGCAGTACCTTCGGGCTCGACGAATGTAGAGCGTCGGGCCATTCAGGAATCGACCGAAAGTGCTGGTGCTCGAAGGGTTTTCCTCATCGAAGAACCGATGGCTGCTGCGATCGGGGCCGGGCTTCCTGTTACAGAACCAACCGGGTCGATGGTTGTTGACGTCGGCGGTGGCACCACGGAGGTGGCCGTACTGTCTTTGGGTGGGTTGGTTTATTCCCGGTCGGTTCGTGTCGGCGGTGACAAAATGGATGAGGCGATTGCCGGCTATATAAGGCGAAATCATAATCTGCTGGTCGGTGAAAGCAGTGCGGAACGGATCAAGAAGGAAATCGGATCAGCCAGTATTCCTGCTGATGGAGAAGGCGCTTCGATGGAAATCAAGGGCCGAGATCTCATGAACGGTGTCCCGAAAGAGATCATTATCTCTGAGCGGCAGATTGCTGAAAGTTTGGCAGAGCCCGTCGGTGCCATCATTGAAGCAGTGAAGGTTGCCCTGGAGCATGCCGCTCCGGAACTCGCCGCTGATATTGTCGACAAAGGTATCGTATTAACCGGTGGTGGGTCGTTACTCGGAAATCTTGATCTTGTGCTAAGGCATGCAACTGGATTGCCGGTTTCGATCGCCGATGAGCCATTGTCCTGTGTCGCTTTGGGAACAGGGCATTGTCTTGAAGAAATGAAGACTCTACGGAATGTGCTGTCATCAATGTATTAAGTATTAACGGTTAGGTAGCGGTAATTTCCTAGGGTTATTTTAGTAGTTAGTAGGGCGTAGGTTCGCCCTGGAGTGCAGATGTCTTGAGCAAGAGAGGCGGATCATCGGCGATATGGTTTGCAGTACCTGCAAAGGTGCTGCTGCAGCGCTTTGCCTTTCTTTTCCTGGTCCTCGCTGCTTTCGGAATAATGTTACTTAGCAAAGCGGAGACAATTGTCGTCGAGAAAGTTTCGACTGTGGTTGTCGATGTTTTTGCCCCGATAATGGATGTGTTGTCGCGACCAGCGGCCGCAGTAAACGATGCCGTAAAGACCGTCCGCGGTCTGGCAAATTTAAGAGAAGAAAATATCCGTCTGACACACGAGAATGAACGTTTGTTGGGGTGGCAGGAGGCTGCTCGAAGGCTGGCGTCCCAAAACCAGGCCTTGCAATCACTTCTCGATTTTAAACCGGGGCCAAATTCACAATCTATTGCGACACGCGTAATTGCCGACTCTGGTGGCGCATTCGTTCGATCAGTTGTCGTCAGTGCAGGTAATCGTGATGGTGTTCGCAAGGGACAGGCTGCTGTATCAGGGGCCGGTCTGGCGGGGCGGGTCGCGACGGCAGGCTACCGGTCTGCAAGGATTTTGCTGATTACGGATATCAACTCCCGCGTTCCAGTGTTGATTGAATCTTCGCGTGACCGGGCAATTTTGTCCGGCGATAACAGCGCAATGCCACGACTAACCTTTCTGCCGGCAAATGCGTCGATCAAGGCTGGGGATCGTGTTGTTACCTCCGGACATGGCGGTGTTTTTCCTCCCGGGCTTCAGGTTGGGCAGATCGTTATCACAGGCGATGGCATTATGCGGGTAAAACCGAATGTCAGTTTTGATCAGCTGGAGTTTGTCAGGCTGATCGATTTTGCCGCTGTGAGTCCGGTCGTGCCGCAAGAAGAGATTGCGGTGCCGCCGAAGAAGGCTGCCGCACGGTGACCCCCACGCTGTCGCATCGACTAGATGCGGTTGCACGCAAGGTTGTTCCCGCTGCGCTTGGCGTCTTTTTTGTTCTGATCTCCGCAATTCCGTTTTATTTACCTGGTTTCGGCCCGGTCGCACCGAATTTTGTTTTAATGGCGGTTTTCTTCTGGGCCGTGCACCGGATTGATCTCTTCACGTCGATTACAGTGTTCTTCATCGGGTTGTTGTTGGACATTCTCGTCGGCACTCCGCCAGGTATCAATGCGGCCGTACTGGTGTTGGTCAGAACCGTTGCGGCATCGCAGGGCAAAGTATTCCGCGGTAAGTCATTCCTGGTTCTGTGGTGGGGCTTCGGGCTCGTTGCTCTAGCAAGCGGTCTGGTGATCTGGGCGCTGACCGCGATTTATCATCTAACGTTTATTAGTCCTCTGCCCATAATTTTTCAAATGACGATGACGGTCGCAGCATTTCCTTTCCTGGCCTGGATCTTTGCGCGCACGCATCAAAAACTATTCCAGCACGTTTAAGATGTATCGCGAAGATTCCTCACGGTACAAAAAATTCTCGCGTCGAGCGATGATTCTTGGCGGCGGGCAGATAGCCTTATTCAGCCTACTTGCAGGCCGGATGTATCAACTGCAAGTACTTGAATCCAGTCGCTACAAGATGCTGGCTGACGAGAACCGCATCAGTATGCGTCTGTTGCCGCCGCCGCGTGGTCGGATTCTTGATCGATTTGGAGTTCCTCTCGCGACTAACAAAGAAAACTATCGGGTCGTATTAATCGCAGAACGAACGCGTGACGTGAAAAAAACACTCGATACGTTGGGCCGTCTTATTTCGATATCTGACCATGAATATCGCCGGGTTCTTCGCGAAATCAAAAAACGAAGGGATTTTGTTCCTGTTACGGTTCAGGAAAATCTCAACTGGGAAAAAGTATCCCGTATTGAAGTCAATGCTCCTGATCTTCCCGGTGTGGTCATTGATGTCGGTCAAAGCCGGGAGTATCCGCTTGGGTCGGATTCGGCACATTTGTTGGGATATGTCGCGTCCGTTTCAGAAAAGGATAAGAAGCGCGACCGTACTCGTGACCCGCTGCTAGAGCTGCCAGGGTTTCGAATTGGAAAATCCGGTGTCGAAAAAGAACAGGATCTGCGTTTGCGTGGCAAGGCGGGTAACAGCCAGCTTGAAGTAAATGCTCTCGGACGTGTGATCAGGGAACTGTCGCGCCAGGAAGGTCAGCCAGGCGATGACGTCATGTTGACTGTTGATCTGGGTATCCAAAACTTGGCGATAGAGAAGCTGCGCGACAAGAAGTCCGCCGCTGCCGTCGTTATGGATGTAAATACCGGGGGGGTTATCGCCCTGGCATCGGTGCCGGGTTATGACCCGGATGCTTTCAATACGGGCCTTACGCGCAAGCAATGGCGAGACATCACACGGAACCCGCTGGCACCACTTACCAACAAAGCGGTATCGGGTCTCTATGCCCCTGGGTCGACGTTCAAAATGATTGTGGCGATGGCGGCCCTTGAGCAAGGCGTCATCAAACCCGAGCAAAAGGTGTTTTGCCGAGGCCATGTTGAATTGGGTAATGCACGTTTCCATTGCTGGAAAAAACACGGTCATGGCTGGCTCGATCTGAATGGGGCGCTGCAGCAATCCTGCGACACGTACTTTTATGAAATCTCAAAACGCGTCGGTATTGATAAGATTGCTGAGATGGGGCGGCGCTTTGGTCTCGGTCAGGTGACGGGTATTGATCTACCCAATGAACGCGGCGGCCTCATGCCGACCTCAGCCTGGAAAAAGAAGCGCCTTGGTGTCGCATGGCAAAAAGGCGAAACGCTCGTTGCGGGTATCGGCCAGGGGTTTGTCCTAACGACACCCTTGCAATTGGCGGTGATGACGTCACGCATTGCCAGTGGCAGGGTCGTGGAACCTCATCTGATCCACGGCGTTGTTTCCGGCGGGGTAGCAAAGCCGATAGAAAGCCCTTCATTTCCCGCCCTCAATATTGCACCTGAAGTCCGCCAGTTGGTTATGGACGGTATGAATTCTGTTAGCAATTCTGAACGGGGAACGGCCTATCGTGCCCGTATTAAGGCGCCGGGATTTGAGCTCGCCGGTAAAACAGGGACGGCACAGGTCAAACGTATTTCCAAACATGAACGCGATACCCGAGTTCTTAAAAATAAGGAACGACCGTGGAAAGACCGCGATCACGCTTTGTTTGTAGCGTTTGCACCTGTTGAAAAGCCGAGATACGCCATTGCCGTTGTGGTCGAGCATGGCGGGGGCGGCTCAGCCGTCGCCGCGCCAATCGCTCGGGACATAATGCACGAGACCTTGCGGCGTGACCCGTCAGGGTACCGTCAACGGGAGGGCGTTGCTGGTGAAAAAGACAAAGGCCGTAAGGCATGAGGATCGGTGCAGCAGATCGTGGTCCGATGACTATCGGCCAGAAATTATGGCAAGTGAATTGGTCTTTGGTTCTGTTTCTGATCATTCTGACCGGGATCGGTTGTGCAATGCTGTATTCCGCCGGGGAAGGAAGCTGGAACCCATGGGCTAAACGCCAAATCATTCGATTTGGTATTGGCCTGTTCCTAATGATTATGGTGGCCGTAACCGACATCAGAAGTTGGATGCGTCACGCCTATACGCTCTATTTTCTTGTCTTGGGACTTTTGATCGCTGTCGAGGTGATGGGCGTAATCGGTATGGGCGCACAACGTTGGATCGATCTTGGGGTTATTCAGCTACAGCCGTCAGAAATCATGAAGATTACCTTGGTGCTTGCTCTGGCACGCTTTTTCCATGGCGCTTCTCTAGAGGACATCGGGCGTCCGACCTTTTTGCTCATACCGCTGCTGTTGGTTGCTGCGCCGGTTATACTGGTGCTTCGCCAACCCGATCTTGGCACCGCGATAATGCTCACCATGACTGCTGGGGTGATATTCTTTTTGGCCGGCGTCAGAGCATGGAAATTTGGTTTGGTAATTGGAGCGATTCTTGCAGCGATGCCGCTGGCCTGGACGATGCTTCACGGATACCAGAAAAAACGGATTCTGACCTTTCTAAACCCTGAAAGTGACCCCCTCGGCGCTGGATATCACATTATGCAATCCAAGATCGCTCTCGGTTCTGGTGGGCTGTTTGGAAAGGGCTACCTCAGTGGAACGCAGGGTCATCTTAACTTTTTGCCTGAAAAGCAGACGGATT
>CALIBP010000270.1 GCA_938048165.1 uncultured Alphaproteobacteria bacterium
GCCGTTGCCACCATCGGGATCGCCGCGGCGATATAAAGATCGTCTTCGCCTCTGACAAAGAGCAGAACACCAACGACAGCGAGCAAGGATGCCCCCGCGGCCCTAAGGGCAACGGCACGCATGCGCTGTTTCCCCTCAAAAATAAAATCGACGGCGATGACGGTAAAAAGCGGGCCAATCGCCTGTATTGCCATCACAATTTTCCCCGGCTGGGGGCGGTCTATAAAATAAATTGTCACAAAATATGCCGCCAGCGAGACAACACCAAGCAGCGCCCGAAGCCCGATGATCCGGGCGGATATTTCACCGACATCGTCTGGATTCTGGGCAATTTCTCGGGTGCCGTAATAATCCGTGCCAAGGATAACGAGCAGTGCAAAATAGGAGATAAAAGCCATCCCGAAACCTATTATGCCATAGCCCTCTGGCCCGAGCGCTCGGGCAACCCAGGCCGTCGACACGAAGCCAGTAACCATCGTTACGGCCTGAGCGATAGCGAGCGCGCTTATATTGTCAAAGATACGAGCGCTGCTGTTTTCAGTGGGAGGCATTGTGTTAGGCTATCATGTTTCGTATTTGCATGCGGACACCTGATCTCAGCTGTCTGCAACGTTGTTCGCTCAAAACGAGACGACATATACTTGCCGAATTGTCGATCAAATCCCACATATATACAGCAAAGACAACTAACGGGTCTGACGAGTTGAAATGAATTATCTGCGCACTGCCATCCTATTGGCGGCAATGACTGGCTTGTTTCTTGCCATCGGATTTATGCTCGGTGGCGAAGCTGGCATCGTCATTGCATTTATCATTGCCCTCGGCATGAACGCTTTTGCGTACTGGAATTCCGACAAGATGGTTTTGCGGATGTACGGCGCGCAAGAGGTAGATGAACGATCCGCCCCTTCTTATTACCGCCTTGTGGCCCAGCTCGCTGATCGCGCTGAAATGCCAATGCCCAAGGTCTATATCATAGAAAATGATCAACCAAATGCCTTTGCAACCGGGCGGAATCCCGAGAATGCTGCGGTTGCCGCGACAACGGGGCTATTGCGTATCCTAAGCCATGAAGAAACAGCGGGGGTCATGGCACATGAGCTCGCCCATGTGCGGAATCGCGATACGCTGATTATGACGATTACCGCTACCATCGCCGGGGCGATTTCAATGCTGGCAACCTTCGCGATGTTTTTTGGCGGCAATAGCCGGAACAATCCGCTGGGCCTGATTGGAACGATCCTGATTATGATTCTGGCACCGATAGCGGCAGCCCTGGTCCAGATGGCGATTTCGCGAACCCGTGAATATGCCGCCGATGCTGCGGGTGCAGAAATCTGTGGTCACCCTTTATGGCTGGCTTCAGCGCTCAATAAGCTGGAGCAAGGGGCGGCGGCAATTGAAAACGAAGAAGCCGAAGCCAAT
Organism: uncultured Alphaproteobacteria bacterium; assembly: GCA_938048165.1. GTDB lineage: Bacteria > Pseudomonadota > Alphaproteobacteria > MPNO01 > UBA2964 > UBA2964. The sequence continues at coordinate 1,426 of CALIBP010000270.1, forward strand.
CCAGCCACCGCCCATATGTTTATCATCAATCCGCTGAATGGCCACTCGATGGACAATCTGTTTTCGACCCATCCCAATACCGCCAACCGGGTCCAGCGCCTGCGTCAAATGGCCAATGCCCCAGATGTTAGGGGACCGTGGGGTTAATAGTCAGTTTTTGGGTAACGAATGGATTTCACCCGCTGCTCTATTGCTTTAGGGTGCCGCCATGCCAGACACCAAAAACTCTCCGGGTCTCATCGCCCGCACCAACGCCATTACGATTCTCAATCAGGTCCTAAGTTCCCGCCACGGACTCGAGGAGGTCATTGCCACCAGCAAACCTTATAATGCAATGGAACAGCGCGACCGGGCTTTTGTTCGTCTGCTCGTCGCCTCGACATTCCGGCGGCTGGGCCAAATCGATGCCCTGCTGCGAACCTATCTAAAACGCCCTTTGCCTCAAAAAGCCCGGACGGTACGAGACATTTTACGGATTGGTGTCGCGCAGATTATCCTGTTGGAAACGCCGGCCCACGCCGTCGTCGATACGTCAGTGACGCTTTGCGAGCAAACCCGAAACCCTGGCCAGAAAGGCCTCGTCAACGCGGTGCTGCGGCGGATTTCCAAAGAAGGTGCTGAAAAATTCGCTGAGCTGGATGCGGCCCTCCTCAATACGCCCAAATGGTTATGGGAAAGCTGGCAGAATGCGTATGGCGATGCCACCTGCCGATTAATAGCCGAAGCTCACCTTCAGGAGCCGCCACTGGTTTTGTCAGTCAAATCAGACGCTGCGGAAATGGCCAAATCACTTGAAGCGGAATTACTCCCGACGGGATCCCTAAAACTGGAAAGCGGCGGGATGATCGACTCCCTGCCAGGGTACGAAGATGGAACCTGGTGGGTTCAAGATTCAGCCGCTGCCTTGCCAGCGAAGATATTGCTGGCCGCAATGGATAACCAAAAGACGCACCGGATACTTGATCTCTGTGCTGCCCCCGGCGGCAAGACCGCCCAACTGGCCGCTAGCGGCGCAACCGTAACAGCTATCGACCGGTCCAAGAAAAGGCTCGCTGTTTTAAGGGAAAACCTGAACCGACTTAACCTGACTGCCACCGCCGTCACCGCTGACGCTGCAACCTATACGCCGCCAAATACGATTGACGGCATGTTAATAGATGCGCCCTGCACGGCAACCGGCACCATGCGGCGACACCCCGATATTGCCCGAACCAAACGACCGGATGACGTGCTGCGTTTGTCGGAATTGCAGAAGGCCATGTTAGATAAAGCCATTGAGAATCTGTTGCCCGGCGCCGTTCTGGTTTACAGCGTGTGCTCACTGCAGCCAGAAGAAGGTCCTGATGTTGTGAAGGCGATCCTGGCAAAGCATGGCGAGATAAAACGCCTTCCTATAGATCCCGTAGAATTTGGATTACCAAAGGCAACGCAAACCGAGAACGGTGATATACGCACGTTCCCCTGTCATTTGGCGGACTATGGTGGCATGGATGGTTTTTTTATCGCGAGATTACAACGCCCTAAGTGATGCCTGGACTGCACTAAGGATAGGGACTGCAAACTCATTGAAGTAAAAGGGCTTTTGCCGTATAAACAGGCCAGTATTTTTCACGGGCGCGTATAGTAGGCTCGACCAATGGCCGATAATGGAACAACTCACGAATCATTTGATCGCAACGAGTCCGTCGAGGGATCGTCAGATCGCGCGTTTGGCATTGTTTTTACAGTAGTCTTCGCCATCATTGGATTGTGGCCATTGCCTTGGGGCGATAGTCCCCACTGGTGGGCCTTAGTGATCGCCGCTGTATTTCTCCTTACTGCCCTCATAATTCCTAAATCACTGGCACCGCTTAATCGCGCCTGGATGCGTTTTGGCCTGTTACTGCATAAAGTTGTTAATCCGCTGATTATGGGGTTGGTGTTTTTTCTCACCGTAACACCAACAGCCCTCATCATGAGAGCGCTTGGGAAGGATCCGTTAAAACGACGCCTTGATAAAGACGCCACCACCTATTGGATCGACAGAACACCTCCGGGACCAGATCCAGATTCCATGCCACGCCAATTCTGAAGGTCGCCATGTCATTTCTTAAAGAACTCTGGATGTTTATGCGGGTCCGCAAAAAGTTTTGGCTGTTGCCAATCATGATTATGATGTTGGTTTTTGACAAAAGAAGACCAAGATCCCGAATTGGCAGAAGTCTATAAGGACAAGTTCGAGCTAGATTAGCATATCGATCCTGTTCCCTGTTAACACCGATAAGTAGGCCAACGTGCAAAAGCCTGTCAGAATTGCCCCCTCCATCCTTTCCGCTGATTTCGCGTCATTGGGCAGCGATATCGACGCCGTCATAAAAGCTGGAGCCGATTGGGTCCATGTTGATGTGATGGACGGTCATTTCGTACCAAATATTACGATTGGACCTGCTGTCGTTAAGGCCATCCGGAAAGTCACCGACGCACCCTTTGATGTCCATTTGATGATTTCACCAGTCGATCCCTATATTGAGGAATTTGCAGCTGCGGGATCGGACATTATCACCGCCCATATCGAAGCCGGGCCGCATATTCATCGCACACTTCAATATATCAAAAGCCTGGGTAAAAAGGCCGGCGTATCGCTTAACCCGTCAACACCAGCATCATCAATTTGTCACATCCTCGATATTGTTGATTTGGTATTAGTGATGACGGTCAATCCAGGATTCGGTGGACAGAGTTTTATCGAAGGGCAACTCACCAAAATCAGCGAGATCAGGAAAATGATTGATGAGACCAGTCGGGATATAGATCTCGAAGTCGATGGTGGTATCAATCCTGAAACCGCAAAGCAGGTAGTCTCTGCGGGAGCAGATGTTCTGGTTGCTGGAACTGCTGTTTTCGGTGGCAACGATGACGGCACTTCTTATGAGCAGAAAATTCAACAGCTGCGAAGCCGATGAATAATAGGGTGTGGCTTCGACGCACCCCCTCGTTTATTTTCGCAAGTGGAATTTCAAGACTTTAAAATAGATGATAGGTAATCGTCCCCTCAGATTGCTTGGACACAAAGTCCGCCGAGCGGGTATCCGGCAACTTCTCTACGCCCTCAGCACATTGGTTTTTAAAACCAGCCTGTATAAACGTCTTCTGGAGAAGTCAGTCAGCGAGGCCCCGACGTTTCTGCCGACCGATATCTGGCCCGGCAACGCCAACCGGGGATCCGTATTAGTCGATGGCGACTTCGAATGTCTTGGCACCGTCATTCGAGATGCTGACAAGCCGTGGTTGGCAACCAGCGTGAGTGAAGCCTGGCTCACCAGCGTGTCTGAGTTTGATTGGTTGCGTGATTTGCGCGCTGTCGGAACCGATGCTGCCAGGGCAAGGGCACGGGAGCTCATTACACGGTGGATAGAGACTCACGGAAGCCGCTGGCAAAAAATTTCTTGGCAACCATCAGCGACCGGTGTGCGCCTGGCAAATTGGCTGGGGCAGCGGGAATTTCTGGCGATAGGAGCAGACGCTACTTTCCTAGACCAGTTCGATGCCAGCATTCATCAGCAAAATCTGTATTTGCAGCATGTTTCCGGGTTCATCCCGACTGGCTTTGATCGAATTTTAGCCTTTAAGGGTCTCATCTTGACCGCGGCATCCGCGAAGAATTCACAACTTTTATCCCGATGGGTTAAACAACTTGATCGGGAAATAGACATGCAGATATTGGGTGATGGCGGGCATGTCTCGCGGAGCCCTTCCACTGAACTCGGTTTGCTGCGGCATCTGGTCGATATCCGAACGGCTTTAAAGGATGCCAAGGAGGAAGTGTCACATACTCTCCAAACGGCGATAGACAAGACAGCCCCGATGGTTCGGTTTTTTCGGCATGGTGATGGTGGGTTGGCATTGTTCAATGGCAGCGACGAGGGAGAGGGGTGGCTGACAGACGTCGTCTTGACGAGATCGGAAGCCCGCGGAAAACCGCTCGATACGGCACCACATAGCGGATTTGAACGGCTTTCAGCTAATCGGACACTATTGCTTTTGGATACCGGTAACCCGCCGCCAATGGGGTATGATCAACAGGCGCACGCCGGCACTCTGAGTTTTGAAATGAGCGTCGGCAAGGAACGGGTTATAACGAATTGCGGGGCTCATTTTAGCGCGACCGAGTCATGGCTGGAAGCCCAGCGAACGACTGCAGCGCATTCTACGGTAACGATAGAGAATATGAACTCCTCGGAATTACTACCGCAGGGCGGAATAGGCAGTCGTCCAAATTCGGTATCCGCTGAACGCAGAGAAGCTGATGGCAATATCTGGATAGATACGTCTATGGATGGCTATGGCGGACGCGGAACCGGAATCCATACACGTCGTCTCTACCTTTCAGCGAATGGCGGCGACATACGGGGCGAAGATACCTTGAGCGGCGTTGAGGGCCAAAAATTTGTTGCCCGATTTCACCTGCACCCTTCCGTTCAGGCCTCTCTCGTCCGGCAGGCTAACTCGGTGCTGATGCGAACGCCGAGCGGGTCAGGGTGGCGCTTTAGAGCATCCGGCGGCGTGATATCACTACAGGAAAGCGTTTATTTAGGTCTGCCGGGGCAAGTCAAGCGCACTGAACAGGTAGTAATTTCCGGCGCCACACAAAGTGGCAGCGGCCAGATAAAATGGGCCATTTCCCGGCTAGCCGACGAAAATTAGCTACATGTATTCCGGGCTGCTTGGCAGCTTATAGTTGCCAACGCCCAATATGATCAGGGAGTTCGAGAGATCGCCACATTCCTTTGACGTCAGCGACCAGACCGTTTTTATTGAGTAATGTCTCAAAGCGGGCAACATTAAACTCGACATAGGGCTGGTGCGGAACCGCACCGACGACGCAGTCATAGCCCTTTGCCTCATCAAGCGACGGCATGAGCGTAACGTCAAAAATTGCACCTGCTTCTGCCGAATCTGCAAAAGCGTCATGGACGTCGACCAAAAAGCCCTGGCTCTCAAGTTCACGCACAATATCAATGACCCGCGAATTCCGAAGATCGGGAACGTTTTCCTTAAAGGTGAGTCCGAGAACCAGGATTTTTGCGCCAGTGCCTTTGCCTTTTTGCGCTAGTTCTTTGGCAATACAGTCGGCAACGTACTTGCCCATTCCGTCGTTTATACGCCGGCCCGCCAAGATGATTTCAGGGTGAAGCCCAAGAGCTGTCGCCGAGTGCGCCAGATAAAACGGATCAACACCGATACAATGCCCCCCCACCAGTCCGGGGGAGAAATTAAGGAAGTTCCATTTGGTCTCGGCGGCCTCAAGCACGTCATAGACCGATAGATCCATCTTCTGAAATATTGTCGTTACTTCGTTTATGAAGGCAATATTGATATCCCGCTGGGCGTTTTCGATGACTTTAGCCGCCTCCGCCGTGCGGATATCGCGCGCAACGAAGATACCGCCGGTCGTGAGACGACCATAAATTTCTGAAAGAACCTTGGTCACTTCATCGTTTTGCCCGGCAACGACCTTGGTGATCTTATCAACGGTATGCTCTTTATCGCCTGGGTTGATACGTTCGGGAGAATAGCCAAGGAAAAAATCTTCGCCACAAATTAGCCCCGAGGCGGCCTCGAGTTCAGGGCCGGCAACATCTTCGGTAACACCTGGATAAACGGTGGATTCATATACGACGATGTCCCCGTTTTTGAGAACACTACCAACGAGCTTGCTGGCAACTCGCACGGCTGTGAGGTCGGGCTCATTGTTTTTGTCCACGGGGGTTGGAACCGTAACAATGTATATGTCGGCGTCTCCGACTTCTGAAATCTGATCGGTAAGATGGAGGCTCGACGCACTTAACACATCGGCGTCGATTTCGTTGGTTCGATCATGCCCGGCTCTTAATTCTTCAACCCGCCGAGAATTGATATCCACACCGGTAACCGGATAATGACGTGCCAAATGAACAGCCAACGGTAACCCAACATAACCTAATCCGATGACCGCTATCTTTTTCACTTCAGACATTTACTACTCCGCAACCAGAAAACTCGTCTAATCCGCCTCTCTATCCTCTGTCAATCCGAGACGTATTTCGTACCAAAATACTCTATAGCGTTCACTATAAGAACACCCAAAATTATTAATTGATTCAATATTTTGAGGACATAAGAAATTCCTTTACAAAATATGGATTTAACGCCAATGTGACAATATGATCTACCTGTTGACGTTCATAGTATGAACAATGTATGTTCATGAGATGAACAAGGGGCGATAGAGTGGCGAACTCCGGAAATTCAAATTCGGAAACCAGTACCGAGGCAGAGATCACCCTTGGGTTACTGTCAGTTGTAGAAAAAAATAGCACCCATACGCAAAGATTGATCGCTGGGGAATTAGGTGTCGCTCTCGGCTTGGCGAATACTTATCTAAAACGATGTATCAAAAAGGGCTGGATCAAGGCCAATGAAGCGCCTGCAAATCGATATGCGTATTATCTAACGCCAACGGGCTTTGCGGAAAAGAGCCGTCTAACTGCCGATTATCTCTCTTATTCTTTTAATTTCTTTCGTGGCGCGAGAAACCAGTGCTCCGCTTTGTTCGAAGAGTGTCGGTCTTCTGGCTGGAATCGAATTGCGCTTATCGGTGCCACTGATCTTGCGGAGATCGCAATTTTGTGTGCGCGAGATTTTGAGATCGACTTAATTGGTATTGTCGACCCCAAACTCAGTCAGTCGACATACGCCGGTGTACCGCTCGCAGCGAAACTTAAGGATCTGGGCGCCGTTAGCGCCGTCATCGTGACAGAACTACAAGAAGCACAGCTCGCCTATGACACATTAGTGGCGCTCTTGCCCCGCGAACGCGTTTTGACGCCGCCCCTGTTAAAAGTGTCCCGCGACAAACCTATTTTAGCAGAGTAAGCCAATGCGTTGGTACGTTGTCCAAACTCATGCCCTAGCAGAAAACAAGGCGTTATTCCATTTGAAACGCCAAGGTTTCGATGCCTATTTACCGCGCTACCTGAAATCCAGACGGCATGCTCGTAAAACCGATTGGGTGCCGGCCCCGCTCTTTCCACGCTACATGTTCTTGCGTATGGATACCGCACGCTCGCGCTGGCTGAATATTCGTTCGACAATTGGTGTGTCCAACCTCGTCTGTCATGGCAATATTCCAGCCCCAATTCCCGATAAAATCATCGAAGATATTAGAAAGCGTGAAAGCGAAACCGGTCTAATTGATATTCGACGTGAAGCGCAATTCAACAAAGGGGATGTCATCCAAATTACGGACGGCCCGCTCTCTGAGCGTGTCGGATTGTTTGAATGCGAATCTGACGAAGAACGTGTTTTTATCCTGCTCGATCTGCTTGGGCGGGAAGTGAGAGTGAAAGTGCCCGTCGAAACGATTACTGAATTTCAGTAAGCGCGTTGTCGGCTATACAGTTTGTAGGCCTGGGAGAACCCGTTTCACCCGGACTGCGGTAGCGTGGACAATGACAAACCAAGGAATAAAAACTGATCGCGAGAGACAAGGACCAGGACGTCTATAGAAATATTTCGGGGCGATGTCCGAGATGACGTGCGCGTACGTGAAGCCATTGAAGACTGCAGCTACGTCTTTCACCTATCAAGCCTGATTGCCATACCCTATTCCTACGAGGCACCGCGTGCCTATGTCGATACAAACATCGTGGGGGCTCTCAATGTCTTGCAAGCCTGCAAAGAGTCATCAGACCTGATCGGGATGCTGCATGTCTCGACATCAGAAGTTTATGGCACTGCGCAAACAGCTCCAATTTCAGAAAACCATCCATTGGTTGGTCAATCGCCCTATTCAGCAACCAAGATTGGTGCGGATGCATTGGCGGAATCCTTCCACCGATCCTTTGGCGTGCCAGTGGTAACGGCGCGGCCCTTCAACACCTTTGGGCCAAGGCAAACCGCACGGGCGGTTATCCCGACAATAGCGGTGCAGCTTCTATCAGGGAAGACAGAACTCCATCTTGGCGCGCTCTCACCGATAAGGGATTTTAATTTCGCGACCGACACCGCGGACGGCATGATCGCCTTAGCGACTTGCGCGAAAGCAGAGGGCCAGACCGTCAATATCGGTAGCGGCGAGGAATGGTCGATCGAGCAAACGGCTCAATTGCTCATGGAGATATGCGGTCTTCCCGCTACACACAGAACCGGAAATGTCGCTTCTGCTCTATGGTCGCCCATACGTTAATCAAATCGAATTGCTGCGTGCCATCGCGTTAAGCCTGCCGGCCGATATGGTTCTGGTCGTAAAGGAACATCCTTGGATGGTCGGCAAAAGGTCCCTCTCTGCTTATCGAAAGATGCTTAATATTCCTCGTCTGCGCTTGGCAGCACCGGAGATAACAGTCAGATCCCTAATAGAAAATGCAGCATTGTGTTGTGTTCATACAGGATCTTCCTGGTGGGAAGCAGCGGTCTTAAAAAAACCTGTTCTCGCATTAGGGCCTGTAATGGGAAAACTCCTTCCTGAAGGCACGGTGCGTCGTTGCCACGATTTCACGATGCTGCCAGAAACAATTGCAACATTACTTTCAACGGCTAAACATCAGGAAAAACAACTGGAAGATCTCGTAGCCGCAATAAGCGCGTGTACAATTTCGGTAAATCTCTATACTGGTCTACTCGAACGAGCGGCCTATCGCGCGGAAGAAATTGACCGCGATCAAGAACTCGCACGCATGGCAGATTTTATTCTACTGAGAATGAACGAAACCAACCAAAACGCGCCTAAGAATTTAAAAGTTGGGTCCTGGTAATCGTCTTTGACAACGACTATCCACTCGGCAGTAATAATTTGCTAATTCGACTAACAACACAGATATTTCAAACCTGTAATTTACTATAGAGGTTTATATTTTGACTGTTAACCCCGTTCGGCAAGCGGCGACAAATACGACCAGCAGCGGTTCCAAACCGGCGCAGCTCCGTGCGTTGCTGACATCTCCAAATACTGAATTCATCATGGAAGCCCATGATGGGCTGTCGGCTAAAATTGTTGAAGAGGCTGGCTTTAGCGGTATCTGGGCTTCTGGCCTGACAATCTCGGCCGCGCTTGGCGTCCGCGACAATAACGAGGCTTCCTGGACTCAAGTTTTGGAAGTACTGGAATTCATGTCAGATGCTTCCAGCATCCCAATGTTAGTCGATGGCGACACCGGTTATGGAAATTTCAACAATGTGCGCCGCGTCGTCAAAAAACTCTGTCAGCGTGGCATCGCGGGAATTTGCATCGAAGACAAGCTATTCCCCAAAACCAACTCCTTTATAGGCGATAGTCAACCGCTTGCCGATATCGACGAGTTCTGTGGCAAGATCAAGGCCGGAAAAGACAGTCAGGACGACCCTGATTTCAATATTGTTGCCCGTATCGAAGCCCTGATTTCGGGTCGAGGTATGCTTGAAGCTCTAAAGAGGGCCAATGCATATTACGAGGCCGGTGCCGATGCCCTGCTCATTCACTCGAAACAGACAGATGGCGAAGAAATTCTTACATTTGTGAAGGAATGGGGTAATCGCTGCCCGGTTATCATCGTGCCAACGACCTACTATGAAACACCCACTGAAGCGTGGCGCAACGCCGGCGTCTCAATGGTTATATGGGCAAACCACAACTTACGGGCTTCGATCACAGCGATGCGTGAAGTCTCCTCCCGTATCATGCGTGATCAATCATTGATCGGTGTTGAAAATGAGATTGCAACCGTCAAGGATATTTTCAAGATCGCCGGAAATGCCGAGTTAGCGGAAGCAGAAAAGCTTTATCTTCCAGAAAGCGGCGATGTTACGCACGCTATCATTTTAGCCGCATCACGCGGCATAGAACTCGGCGATCTCACAGCAGACAGGCCAAAATGTATGGTCGATGTCCGGGGCCAACCAATTTTAGGTCGTCTTGTAGATACGCTAAATAGCGGCGGCATTCGCGATGTAACCGTCATTCGCGGTTACCGGAAAGAGATGGTCAATCTGCCTGCGATCGAGGCCATCAACAATGACAACTATGACCAAACCGGCGAAGCGGCCACGCTGGCCTGCGCCGAAGAACGGATAGAGGGCGAGATTGTTATTGCCTACGGCGATACTCTGTTCCGCCAGTATGTCCTCGACGTTTTGGCCCGCGCAGACGGTGATGTTGTTTTGGTAGTTGACGCTTTGTGGAAAGAACGAGACCCCGTTCCTAACTCCCGTATACGAGACCTCGTTTCATGTTCCAGTCCATTTGCAACAGATTTTCTTGATGAGGCCCCTATAACGGTTGAGACAATTGGCCCAAACATCGACGAAAAGAATATCGACGGGGAATGGATCGGCCTCGCTCGCTTTGATGAAACTGGATCCGATGCTTTACGACGCCTCATCAGCGATATGCGAAAAGATGGAACTTTGGATTCTGCCACAATGATCGATCTATTCTGCCGACTACAGCAAAACGGCACAGAACTTAGTGTTGTTTATATAACCGGTCACTGGTTGGACGTTGACAATTTAGCTGACCTTGGTGAAGCGGAGACCTTTCTGTAAGCAAAGACAGACGGTCCAAAATCTTTGGTAGACATCTGTCTCAAATAATCTGACCACGGACACTAAATATCCTTTGCCGTTTTTGCGGCCAGTTCCTGATCGCTTCGGATACCCGCCTTTTCTATAACTCTGATGAAGCGGAAGCCGATTTTAAAACACAACTCAAGGCACTCGACATTGAAGATGTTGTAACCTGGGACGGTGTGGTCGTCGGCGACGAAAAGATTAAAGCGTCAAAAGAAGCGCACTTTATGGTCCTGCCAACGCAATATAATAACGACGGCCAGGCCGGCATTTTGGTTGATTCCAGTTCACCTCTACAGATTGTCGATTCTATCGCCGAAGCCGCCCGCGACCCCGAGACTTATAACCGGATTAGCAATGCCGCTATGAAGCACTGCCATGATAGATACAGTAGAGAAAAACATTTGGATGAATTAATCGCTGCCATCAATGCTGAGGAAAAATCTAGTTCTCGGCAAATGCCGCTAGAAAACGCGTAACCATCAACGGATTAAAAAATTGAAAGTTCTAGTCAATGCTCTGTCCGCAAGGCGGGGCGGTATCTTCACTTACACGCAGAACCTTGCGCGTTCTTTTGCTGACCTCCCCATTGATGCAACGATCGTCGGTCCACCGGAACTAGCCCAAGGGCAGAAGACCATTGTCACCAGAGACGTTGGCGAGTTCTCTCCCTTAAAACGGATTTTGTGGGAACAAACAGCGTGGCGCCAATACGTAAAATCTTTTGCCCCCGACATTCTGTTTTCGTCCGCAAATTTCGCTCTATATCATTGTCCGGTGCCACAACTCCTCCTGATGCGTGAAGGAGGACTGTTCAATCCATTTTATTTGAAGAATGTGTTTCCGTTTCTTGGCACCCGAATCAAGGTCCAAACCCGCCTTCGGCGAAATTTTATGTTTCGTTCAATGAGAGCGGCATCGACGATCATGTTTCCATCAGAAACGCTTCGCAATTGGGTCGCGTCGTGGGTGCCTGACATAGCAGATAGATTTGTCGTAAATTCATATGGTATTGATCACAGCCATTTTGAAACCCAAAAAGAGGTCGTCGCACCAAAACAGGATTCCGTGAAACTGTTATATGTTTCTGTTTATTACCCTCACAAAGACCCCACCACGCTATCGGACGCGGTTCTGCAATTACATCAAAGAGGCATTGAAGCACACGCCCGTATAACGATGGCGAGTAACGAATTTCATCCCTGGCCTTCGGGTGTTAGCGATCTTGCCAAACTTCAGTTAGCTGAAAATAATGGACAGGCTGAATTAGGGTCGATCGTCTACAAAGATCTCCCTGGCGTTTATCACAATGCCGATATTTTCGTATTTCCATCGATATCGGAAACGTTCGGTTTTCCGCTGGTTGAAGCAATGGCGGCCAAACTACCTGTTATCGCAGCAGACACCTTAATCAATCAGGAAATCTGCGGGCCGACAGCCCTTTATTACAACCCCTCTGATTCAATATCTTTGGCGAATAGGGTTGAGGAGCTACTAAGCCGCCCTGACCTTTATCGGTGGATGGCAGAGAATGGCGAAAAACGTGTGAAAGAAAAATTCATTTGGCAGGGCCACGCCAACAGGCTGATTTCAATTCTTGAAGACACCGCGATG
>CALIBP010000271.1 GCA_938048165.1 uncultured Alphaproteobacteria bacterium
GTGGTCCGCACAGGTGACCCCGCCACGTAGGAGCCAACCAGACCGTACCAGTCCGGGATGTCGCGACACAGGCTCTCAAAGCGGATGAGATAGAAGACTTCGGCCCTGTCGAGCAGGCCCTGGGTTCTTTTTTCAGCACTGTCGCGTGGCATTGGAATGGCTCCTTATGTTTGCTCGATAAAACATTAGGAGTGGTAGGGCGCCAAGTCCACTGCGGGCGGGATGTTGAGTTCAGGGCTTTAGCGATCCGAAAAATACTGCAGGTATCGTCCTGCTAATTATCAATTCGACAAAGGATGACGATAAAGAAAAGCCGGTTGAGCAAATCATGCCGGCTCCTATAATTCATCGCGAGGGAAGTGATTATATATTCTGATCTGCATCTCGAGAACAAATTTTGAATTACGAGGCTATGATGAAAAAGATCGTTACATTACTGGTCGCAGCGTTGTTTCCATACAGCGCGTTGGCGGGCAATGTCGTCGAGTATTCTGTCGGTGGCGAAAAATTCGTGGGCTACAGCGCCAAAGCCTATGACGGACAATCAAAAGGGTTGGTGCTTGTCATTCATGACTGGGACGGGCTGACCAAATATGAAGAGCAGCGTGTCGAAATGCTTGCCGGCATGGGCTATGACGCGTTTGCGGTTGATCTTTATGGCAAGGGCAACCGGCCCGTCGAAACCAAGTCCAAAAAGGCAGAAACCGGAAAGCTATACAAGAACCGGGAACGGATGCGGTCGCTGATCCTCGGTGGATTGCAGCAGGCACGCAAAACGATGGGCGGCAAAGCCGTCGTGATGGGCTATTGCTTCGGTGGCGCCGCGACGTTGGAACTGGCCCGGTCAGGCAAGGCCAGCAATATTGCGGGCTATGCGACCTTTCATGGTGGGCTGAAGACTCCCAAAGGACAAAGCTATGCGCAAAATACCCCGCCAATTTTGATTGCCCATGGTGGTGCAGATCGGGCGATCAAAATGAGTCAGGTGGCCGATATTTCAACGCAGCTTGAGGCGGCTAAAGTACCTTATGAAATTCAGGTCTATTCGGGGGCACCGCACGCCTTCACTGTCTTTGGATCAAAGCGCTACCGCGCGACAGCAGACAAGCAAAGCTGGAAAGCCTTCACCGAGTTTTTGGCAAATAATCTCGGCGGATAATCCGGCGATAAATGGAGTTTCAAAACGGCGGTTCTTCGGAGCCGCCGTTTTTATTTGTGTGAAGGGAGCCGTAGCAATTGCCCCGATCCGCTTCTAGGTTCCTTGGATGAGTGAGTTTGCGATCTATTCCAGCCTTTTCCTGAGCGCCTTTTCGGCGGCGACCCTGTTGCCGGGGTCATCCGAGGCGCTGCTAACGGGATTTATTGCATCGGAAAAAGGGACGGTCGGGTGGCTCCTCGCGGTGGCGACCATCGGCAATGTTGCGGGGTCGGCGGTTAATTGGGTGTTGGGCCGGTTCTTTATCGAGTTTCGTGACCGCAAATGGTTTCCGGTGTCTGAGCAGGGCTATCTGCGGGCGGTTCGCTGGTATGAGCGGTTTGGGGTCTGGACGTTGCTGCTGGCCTGGCTGCCCATCATCGGCGATCCGCTGACGGTAATCGCCGGTGCGCTTCGCACCCGGTTCTGGTTGCTCCTGCTGCTGGTCTCCATCGGCAAGTTCGGCCGCTATCTTTTTGTCGCGGGCGTGGCGGTCGCCTGGTTTGGCGCGGCAGGTTAGGGCGCGAATGATCTCGTTTTCGGTTTCGGGGTAACCGCCTAGGTGGTGAGAATGTCTGCTGAGGATCTTGGTTTTCCGCAAAACTGGCCCCCGGATTGATAAATTGTGTTTAGTTTGCTAGCCTCTCTTGGACACCAAGGGTGACCAAAGTCGTAATGATTAAATGGTCATCCAGGCGTGCGACGTGTCGGGGGCGGAAGTCCTCGCTGCAATGCGGACAATAAGAATAAGTAAAACGCGTCGTTGACTTCCGGCACATGTCGGAAGGGGTACCGTCAAAAAAATCGAAAGACAGGCCTGATCGGGTGTGATGTCCGTGTTTGGAAAATCGCGTTTCAAGCGATGCCTGTATCGCAACAACGGGAGAAATCAACGTGTCGACTATATCGGAGCAGGACTTTGGCAAGGCGCCCCTCGAAGTCCGCGATACCGAACATTATCAAAAAGAATATGTACAGCAATTCGTCGAGAAATGGGACGAGTTGATCGATTGGGACGCTAGGGCCAAGAGCGAGGGACAGTTTTTTGTCGAAATTTTGAAAGGTCGCGAAAAAGTCAAAATTCTTGATGTCGCCACCGGCACTGGATTTCATTCGGTTCAGCTTCTTAAGGCGGGCTTTGATGTCACCAGCGCTGACGGCAATGCGGAGATGCTGACCAAGGCGTTTGAAAATGCGCGCAACCGGGATCAGATTCTGCAAACAGTCCATGCCGATTGGCGATGGCTGAACAAGGATGTGCACGGCAAGTATGACGCCATCGTTTGCCTGGGTAATTCCTTTACCCATCTGTTCGATGAAAGCGACCGACGCCGGGCACTTGCCGAGTTTTATGCCGCGCTCAAATATGACGGGATCCTGATCATTGATCAGCGGAATTACGATTCCATCCTCGATGAAGGTTTTAGTTCAAAACACACTTATTACTATTGCGGCGATCAAGTGACTGCCGAGCCTGAGCATGTCGACGACTCTCTGGCGCGCTTCCGTTATTCCTTTGCTGACGGTTCAAAATTTCACCTCAACATGTTCCCGCTTCGCAAGGCCTATATGCGCGGGCTTCTGAAAGAAAGCGGCTTTCAACAGATCAAGACTTACGGCGATTTCCAGGAGACCTATCAGGAAAATGACCCGGATTTCTTCGTTCATGTTGCAGAGAAGGTTTACCATGATGACTAAAAGCGAAGCTGTTGAACGGGCTGAGGCCTATTACGATAGCGGCGAAGCGGATGCGTTTTACCAGACCATCTGGGGCGGTCAGGACATCCATATTGGCTTATATGCTGATGAGGGTGAGCCCATCGCGGATGCCAGCCGACGCACTGTCGAAACCATGGCGACACGGTTGGCAGGTATAGATGCCACGACACGTGTCCTTGATCTGGGTGCGGGCTATGGTGGCTCAGCGCGCTTTCTTGCCGACCGCTTCGGCTGCAAGGTGACATGCCTCAACCTCAGTGAAACACAGAACGATCTCAACCGGACGCTGACAGAAGAGGCCGGGCTCACCGATCTGGTCAGCGTAGTTTATGGTGATTTCGAGAATATCCCCGAGCCTGACGATAGTTTTGATGTTGTATGGTCGCAGGATGCGATCCTGCATAGTGGTAACCGGACCCGTGTCCTTGATGAGGTCCGCCGGGTTTTAGTGAGTGGCGGGCAGTTCATTTTTACTGACCCCATGCAGTCAGACGCCTGTCCCGATGGCGTCTTGCAACCGATTCTTGATCGCATTCAGCTCTCAACGCTGGGTTCGTTTGGCTTCTATCGTGACGAGCTTGGTGCGCGTGGATTTGAAGAGTCCGATGCCGAAGATCTAACTAATCAGCTTCGCATGCATTACTGGCGGGTGGGTCAGTCTCTGAAGGATCGCTATGACGAGGCCGTGGCGCTTTCCGGACAAACCTATGTCGACAACATGATCAAGGGCCTCCAGCACTGGGTTGATGGTGCTGATCATGGCTATCTCGCCTGGGGCATCATGGATTATCGCTTGTCGGCGTAACGTCAGGCATTCGCGGTAGTAGGGGAGACAACGATGCCAGACCGCTATCGAACAGACTATCAAATCGGCCAGGACAATCTGCGCCGTTTCGGGATGGATCTCCACAACCCGGTCTTCCTGATCACAGCCATTCTCATCCTGATTTTCGTGCTCGGTACCCTAATGGCACCGGAATTCGCCAAGGTTGTTTTCGCCGCTGGAAAAGCCTGGTCGATCAGCCACTTTGACTGGCTGTTCATGGTCGGCGGCAATATTTTCGTGATCTTTTGTTTGGTGCTGATATTTCTGCCGCTTGGGAAAATCCGTCTCGGTGGCGTCGACGCCAGACCGGAATTCTCGACCCTGTCCTGGTTCTCGATGTTGTTCGCTGCCGGTATGGGAATCGGGTTGATGTTCTGGAGCGTCGCAGAGCCCACCGGCTATTACACTAACTGGTTTGGCACACCTCTCAACGCGCCGCCAAGGACGCTTGAAGGTGCCGATGCGGCGATGGGCGCGACGATGTTCCATTGGGGGCTGCACCCCTGGGCCATATATGCCGTGGTCGGATTATCTTTGGCCTTTTTTACTTATAATAAAGGCCTGCCACTCACTATTCGCTCGGGCTTTTTTCCGCTGTTAAAGGAGCGCTCCTGGGGTTGGTTTGGTCACGTGATTGATATTGTCGCCGTTCTGGCCACCATTTTCGGTTTGGCGACGTCGCTGGGATTTGGTGCCCAACAGGCAGCCAGCGGTCTGAAATTCCTGTTTGGAATTGATAACGGTATTACCACTCAAGTCGCTATTATCGTCGGCGTAACGTCCATTGCAATTTGCTCGGTCGTACGCGGCCTCGAGGGTGGTGTGAAGGTTTTGAGTAACGTCAATATGGGGCTCGCTACGCTGCTGCTATTATTCGTCGTCGTGGCTGGCCCGACGATCGCTATCTTCTCATCGATTGGCACCACGGCGGTTTCGTATGTTGAGAACATAATTCCCCTGAGTAACTGGATTGGCCGGGAAGACGAAAAGTTCTTTCATGGCTGGACAGTGTTTTACTGGGCCTGGTGGATTTCTTGGTCGCCCTTTGTGGGCATGTTTATCGCGCGTATTTCCAAAGGCCGTACGGTCCGGGAATTCCTGACCGCCGTGCTTCTCGTTCCAACCTTAGTCACGCTTGTCTGGATGGCGAGCTTTGGTGGTGCGGCTTTGGAACAGGCACAGAATGAGGTCGGCGCGCTGGCCAAAGGCATCAGTGATGTGTCGCTCGCCATGTTCCAGATGCTGCAGAACTTGCCCATGGAGGAGGTGTCGTCGTTTGCCGCCATCGTTCTGGTGCTGGTGTTTTTCATCACCTCGTCAGATTCCGGATCTCTCGTGGTCGACAGTATAACCTCGGGCGGCATGCTAGATGCGCCAGTGCCACAACGAATATTTTGGGCGACCATGGAGGGTGTCATTGCGGCTGCTCTCTTGTTCGGTGGTGGCGGCGATGCGTTGAGTGCCCTTCAGGCCGCGGCAATCACAGTTGGATTGCCGTTCACGCTGGTGCTGTTGGTGATGTGTATCGGCGTCTATATGGGGCTGTCGCACGAATGGCGTTATGTGCAGGGTCCCAAGGTGGGCGCTGAATAAGGTCGACTAGTCTTATTCGGCAGCGCTCGCGTTCTTGGCGGCATAGCGGCTTTCCGGGACCGGCAGACCCAGCCGGTCACGTAGTGTGTGCCCTTCATAGGCCGTGCGGAAGAGACCCCGGCGCTGTAATTCGGGCACCACCAGATCGACGAATGACTCAAACTCGTCGGGGAACATAGACGGGATTACGTTGAACCCGTCGCAAGCACCGTTTTCAAACCATTCCTGCATGGCATCAACAACCATGGTGGGTGTGCCGATCAGCAGCATATGGCCCCGCGCCGCCGCGAAATGCTGGTAAAGCTGACGCAGAGTCCAGTTCTCACGCTTGGCGAGCTCGAGCATTTGCCCCGATCGGGTGCCAACGTCATCGACGGCATCCAGATCGGGCATTGGTATGTCGGGATCCATGCCGGTGAGATCGTGACCGATGCGGCGTGATAGAAAGGCGAGCCCGTGATCGGGATGGATCAAATCCTGGAGCTCATCAAACTTGGCTCGCGCTTCTTCCTCGGTTTCGGCGACAGTTACGGAAAGCCCGGGCAGGACTTTTAGGTCATCAGGGTGGCGGCCATAGCGCTTTACCCGGTTTTTCACATCGGCATAGAATTCCTGCGCGATCTCCATGCTCTGGCTGGCCCCGAAGATTACATCGGCTGACTTCGCGGCAAGCTCGCGTCCCTGCTCGGAAGCTCCGGCCTGGACGATGACAGGGCGCCCTTGCGGTGAGCGGGCCACATTGAGCGGTCCTTCGACCTGGAAATGTTTTCCCTTGTGATTGAGGACATGCATCTTGTCCCACTCGAAGAAGGTGCTGGTTTCACGATCCTGTACAAAGGCGTCCTCATCCCAGCTATCCCACAACCCGATAAGCACATCGACAAATTCGTCGGCGATCTCATAGCGGTCCGGTTTTGCCAGATGGGCATCCTGACTGTAATTCAGCGCCGAGCGTCCGTTGCCGGTTGTTACGATATTCACCCCGCTGCGGCCGCCGCTGACAATGTCGAGTGACGCAAACATGCGGGCAATTGTATAGGGCTGGTCGAAGCTGGTACTGCGCGTGCAGACGAGACCGATATGCTTTGTGTGGGGTGCGAGAGCGGTCATCAACGTATAGGGCTCGATCCAGGCGGTATAATGCTGGCGGTTGAGCGCGGAGTCGACGGTCGTCCAGGCGGTGTTGGTGTCAGCAGAGAACAGCATGTCAAACAGCCCGCGCTCTGCCGTTTTTGCCATTTCGATGTAACG
>CALIBP010000272.1 GCA_938048165.1 uncultured Alphaproteobacteria bacterium
GCATCAGTGGACCGGTATCATAGCCCTGTTTGAAAGGCTTCATGAATTACCAGTTACGTCACAAGCTTACCAACAGCAGCAACCACATGTCATCACCACGCAAAAAAACCGCCATCCAAATGGATAGCGGTGTTGGTAGGGTCTTGTTGGTTGCGGGGGCGCGCAACCGCCGTTACCCGCATCTGGATTTTGCGACACTGTCACAAGATGAATCGGTGCGGGATCGATTAGGTCACCAAGTCCCGCAAACCAAGTATTTTCAATTTTCGCGAAGTGCAAGCAGCGCCGAGCCTATACTGGCCTGATCCCGCGTGGCGGTTTCAACAGGCACACCTATCTCGCGTTCCCTTATCAGCCGCCAGGTTTCGTTGCCTGCCCCTCCTCCAACCGTAAGAATCCGTTGAACAGCTCCACCGCCCATTCTTTCAAGCGCCTTATATCCCTGGCTCTCTATACGCGCGATCCCCTGCAACAACCCATGCAGGAAATGAACATCATCTTCCGGTCGGGGTGTGATGCGCGGAAGCATATCTGGATCGTTTGTCGGAAACCTCTCCCCCGGGCGCAGGAGTGGATAATAGTCAAGGTCGGTTTCGCGCGAAGGGTCTATAAGACCACTCAGGCTCCGCAGTTGTGCCTCGTCAAAGAATCTAAGAAGCACCCCGCCACCTGAGTTCGAGGCGCCACCCGCGATCCAGGCATCTCCAAGTTTATGACTGTAAAGCCCTATTGACGGATCTTCGATCCTGGCAGGGCTCAGCATCTTGACAGCCAGCGTCGTGCCAAGCGAGGTAACAGCGGTGCCTATTTCAGAGGCACCTGTTGCCAGGTAGGCAGCGATGCTGTCTGTCGTGCCGGCCTTAACGACAAGATCATGTGCAAGGCCAAATTCTTCCGCAACCTTCGCATCAATCTGTCGAACTGCCCGCCCCGGAGGCAAAACACGTGGCAAGAGGTCCGTCCGAACACCCGCAGCCTCCAGCCAGTCAGGCCAACTTTCACACTGTGGGTCATACCCTGTCTTGAGTGCGTTGTTATGGTCTGAAAACCCGGCCACTCCGGTCAGGCGCGCCATTACAAAATCAGCTTGGTGACAGAGAAAGTTGGCCGAACCAGACATGTCATAGGACTGCAGACGAATGAGGCGGGCCAAAGCGGAGTTTGAACCCTGGGTAATATGATTCGCCGGCCCATGGCGTCTGATCAACTCAGCTTCAGCATCAAAGCCCGAGGAATTATACATCAGCGCCGGTGTCACTGGACAGATAGCCGCGTCCACCAACACCATGCTGCCCGAAGTTCCATCTACTGCCAAAACCTCGATGTCGCGGGGGTTCAACTTCGCTTCATGAAGCGCATCTATTGTATGGGCCAAACAATCCCGGACCGATGCCCACCAATATTCGGCCTGAACATCACCCTCCACCTGCAAAAGGTGTGGAGACCGCGATGAGGACAGGAGGGTGCCACTCTCGTCCAGCACGGCACTCCTGACGCCGGAGGTTCCTATGTCAATCCCCAGCGCCAGCATCTATCAACCGCGACGCGCGAGTGTCATGCGGTATTTTTCAGCGTCCCAGTTCATAAGGTCCGCTTCGGATTCCTCGCCTATCGGCTCAGCTTGCCAATCTTCAGGCAACCGCGACAAAACCGCAGCAAGACAGTCCAACATAGAAGCCTGAGTTGGCGTTGCGTCAGTTCTGATCAACACTCCCTTTCCCTTGACCAGCATCGCAGGGCGGTCCTGTGCTTCCCCAAATTGAGGAAGCGCGGGGCCAAGAAACACAACATGGTCAGGGTAATAGGATCCTGCACGCGCCAGATCAAATAAACGGGGATCTGTTGCGAGCTTTGTTGCATTAGCCGCCCATCTGGTCCCCTCCGGCGGACTCTCACCCGGTGCCGCCACCACGTCTGTGACGGCAAGCGCGAGCCGGCTCTCGACTGCCGCGATGAGGGCGGCAGCTTCTTGAACCGTTTGTCCACAACAGATTAGCCCATGATTTTGAAGCACAACGATCTGGGTGTCTGAATTTATAGATGCAACTATTTCTCTGGTAAGAGGCAGCCCCGGCTTTCGATAGGGTACAAATGCAAAAGGCAGGCCCGACAGCTTTTTGGCCGCCGCGACCCGGCCTTGAGGGGAAATGGCGTGGACGATAGTGGCTACGGAATGAGTGTGTATGACCACTGGCCACTGAAGTACGGCATGGAAGGTTGTTTCAATGGAGGGCCTTAGCTTTTGTTCAGGATCAATCACAGCAGCCTTACAATTGCCATCGCCCTGACCGTTGGCCTCGGTACGGGCTGCATCAAGGTCAACCGCCACAAAAATTTTCTTGGTTTCCGAATCAGCCAACTCTTTGCCAGAGGCCTTGATCCACATGACACCGTCACTTTTGATCGAGGTATTGCCACCCGGCCCCTGAACCTGCAACGGATCCCGGCCAAGCTGGGCAGAGAGCGAACAAAAGGCATTTGTAAGGAGATCGTGATACGTCACTTGGCTTCCCTGATAGCAAAGGTCGGCGGCTTGATTCCATGCGCATTCACAAGGTCTTTAACACTGCCCGCAATATCATTCTCGTCAATTTCAATCTTGTGAAGACCACCCAGAACAAAAACGCTGTCCCAGCCGGCAATGTTCGCCCCGGCGATATCATGCTCAAGGCTATCTCCAATCATAAGAAGCCGACCCCCGACCATATCAACCGCTCGCTCGAGTCCGGAAAACACCGGCAAATGGGGCTTCCCATAAAAGGTGACCGAGCCACCCCTATCCTTGTAGGCGTAAGCCAGCGCGCCCGGCTGCAATGCCAGTTTTCCATCGGGTCGGGGAGAGAACCGGTCAGGATTGGCACAGTAGACGGGCAGATTGAGCGCGGCGGCTTCATTCAGGCTATGTTCCCATTCTTCAATGATGCTGTCATCGGGAACACCGAGAAGAAGAATCGCTTCAACTTCGCACATTTTGGAAGCAAACTCGATTTTCAGGCCCTCGGCAAAATGGGCAGCATCGCAGGGTCGTCGTTCAACCTTGAAGAAAATTTGCTCGGCAATCCGCCCTGTATATATGTCCTGCCAAAGCGCTTCACCCGAAGACATCACGCGTCCAAAGAGTCCCGGCGGAAAGCCAATTTGCTCAATCAGCTCTTGGTTGGCCCTCGCGCGCCTTCCTGAATTTGAAAGCACAGCCATGAAATGTCCACGTCGGCGCAGTTCAGTCAGGATATCCACGGCATGAGGATAGGGTTCTGCACCGTTGTGCAGCACGCCCCATTGATCAAAAACAAGCCCATCGTATGAGGTGGCAATGTCCAACAGGCTTTCCAGAAGATATGTCACGGGTTTCAGTATTCGGCCATATCCTTGGGATCGACAAGATTCGAAATGAAAACCTCGGCCTCTTTGGCAGACATGGCAGGGGCGATCTTGTTGGCCATGTTCGCGGGCATATCACCAAAGTAGAATTTGAAGCCTGGTATCGATTGTCGCCGCCTGCGAAGTGGCATCCCCGCATATGGAAAGACGTGCGAGCGTGCATTTGCAGCTTCGTCGTGGCAAGGCAGGACATAGTCGGCGCGCTTGTCGATTTCCTCTACCGATTTCCAACCCTCAAAGGAGTTGACGAAACGCGCCGGCACCCAATAGCGCCATTGCTCGGCCGGGTTGGGGTCGAGATTGCGTTCAACAAATATCGCATCTCCGGCAATCACTATATCGCCCGCCGTCGTCGCAACCGTGACCGCCATATGTCCAACAGAATGGCCGGGAGTATGGAACATGGTAATGCCGGGGAAGATTTCACATTCATCTTCAACAGCCTCAAACACACAACCGGCGTAAGCAGGCTCTATTCCAAGAATGCCGCATTCATAGGTGCGGTAATAAAGTGGCAACGGATTGTAGGCCATCTCGATCTCGGCCTTCGGGGCTATATAGCGCGCATTCTTGAACCGCTTCATGTTTTGCACATGATCCCAGTGCAGGTGCGTAAAGATGATGGCATCAATCTCGTCACAACTGACACCAAGCTTCTGCTCGAGATGATCATGCACCTCAAGACAGCCACGCTTCTCACATCTGTGATGATAGAGTGTTGCTCTTTCCTCATCACATAGACCGGTATCGATCAGTATCTTGTGTTCACCTGTATCGACATAGTGGCAGTAGACGGGATTCCAGTATTTTTTCCCAGCCGGACCTTTCCAGAAAATATATGTGCCGAGATCTGCCTCCAGCCATCCTGTGTTAATGGGATAAATTCTAGTTTCCGCGACACCCACTTGTCTTCTCCCAGTACTGATCTGCTTTATGGAACTACTTTATAAATCCACTTTACGTATACAAAATCATATTTTTGCATACATTTCTAGCAAATTTTGCCTGCGACCTCAGTTTGCGGCGAGAGCTTTGCTAAGACTCTCGGTCATGTACGACATCATGCCATTTGATGCCGTCGTCGAATCCTTGCTGAAAATATCTTGCATCAGGCGCTCATGAGATTCCGCGGCAGCGAGGAGGTCCTGCTTCACAACGAACTTCTTGGCCCGGAACGGACCGGTTCGGCGTCGAAAGTCAGAGGCGAGTTCAGCAATGAAAGGGTTCCCGGTCGCGCGATAAATCGTCTGGTGAAAAGCCTCGTTGGCGCGCAGAAATCCTGTTCGGTCACCGGCTTCGGCAGCCGTTATGCATTCCACCTGAGCCGCTTCTATTTCATGCCGCGACAACAGAGTAAGGCGCGATGCTGCAATGCGGGCACAGGCGATTTCAATCTCATGCATGGCCTCGAATATCTGACTGAGTTCCTCTCGCGTATATTCAGCAACACGGATCCCACGCCTTTCACCCTCGACCAGAATGCCTTGCGCAGCCAACCTTAGGAGCGCCTCACGAACTGGCGTTCGTGAAGCTCCAAACCTCTGGGCAAGACCAGCTTCGTCTAGTCTGCGACCTGGCTCAAGCAACCCGATGGAAATATCTTCGACAAGCTGCGCCTCTATGGCTCGGGCAAGCGGTAGACTTTGGTTCTGCACATTATCAGCCATTTTCCGGTGATATCCTCGTTCTGTTAAATTAGGTATATGAACAGCCTTAGTTCTAAATTGCATTCAATTATGTCTTTTTGTATGCATAAATGCGGTTAGCCAGTCAACAATCTGCAAGGTGATAATATGAGTAGGTCGGTTCTGTTGATTGTCGCAATGGAAACCAAGAAGGATGCGGTATCCTATATCAAGGATGCGCTGTTGGCGCACAAACTGACAGTAACCATAATCGATATATCACTTGGTTCGAACGGAGAAGTCTGGGATGGCGAGCGCAAGCTGGCGGCCATGGACCAATCTGTCGCCGATGCGGTCACCCGGATTGGTGAATGTACAGATGGTGATGGGCCGATTGTTCTGGGTGTTGGCGGCGGGACGGGAAGCGACATGATTGTACGGGTGATGAAAGCTCTGCCCGGCACGATGTCGAAGGTGCTGGTGACAACCCTGCCTTTTGACCCTCGCGCAGCGGTGGCTGAAGATTCCATCATCCTTGTTCCCAGTGTCGTTGATATTGAAGGTTTGAACCCATCGTTACGGAGCGTTTTTGACAGGACTGCAGGTCTGGTCGCAGGCTTGGCCAATCTCTCACCATCTGCCAATCCACAACCATCGGTCGGGTTGACAACACTCGGCATAACAGGCAGGGCCGGGGTGGAAATTAGCCAAAAGCTTATTGACGCGGGCCATGAAGTAACCGCGTTTCATGCAAACGGATTCGGCGGTGCCGCCTTTGCCAAACACGCTCGCGAAGGTGCATTTGCTGCGGCAATCGACATGACAGTCCACGAGATCACCAGAATGGTCGTTGCTGGCACTTGCGTCGAAATGCCAGACAGATTCAGTGCCACCGGCCAGATTCCCCGCATCATTCTTCCCGGCGGCATGAATGTCATTGGCCTTGGTGGCATAGACAGCATTGCGTCTCACTTTCTGGACAGACCCCATTATCGGCATTCCGCGCATTTCACGCATGTAAAAATGAGTTCTGAAGAAATGCACAACGCGGCCACCGCTTTGGCTGCCGCATTGAATTTGGGTGAAGCGCCGACGCGTGTTCTGATGCCAATGGGCGGTTTTTCCAGTGAGGACCGACCAAATGGTGCTGTCGAGGATGCCCACCTTCGTGCGGTCGCAGCAGAGACCCTCGAGGTCAGCGCGCAAAAATACGAAGTTGTCAGAATTTCAGCTCATATCTTTGCGCCAGAGACAGCTGAAAAGGCTGTGCATCTTTTATTAGAGACACTTTGAAGGAACTTCACACGATGATTGATCAGGATGAGATTTTCGAGAAAAAGAGTGATTTGATAGCTATTGCCAGACGCTGTTTCCAGCAAGGCCTTCAAACCAATGCTGGCGGCAATCTGTCTGTTCGGATTGAGAACGCAGAGGCAATTGTCATCAAACCCTCAGGCGTCGGATTCAATGAATGTACCCATGAAAATCTGCAGATCGTTCATCTTGATGGAACGATCGAGGCATCGGATTACAAACCCTCCAAGGATCTTGGCTTTCATCTCGATCTATACCGTATACGCGACGATATAAACGCCGTTGTGCATTGTCACAGCCCCTGGGCAACGGGTTATGCGAGCGCTGGCCTCGAAATTCCATGTTTGACAGTGCAAACAATCGAAAAGATCGGTCGAATGCCTCTGATTCCACTCTCTGGTAAGGGGGGGCCGCAGACCGAGGTCGAGATCAGCCCGGTATTCCGCGACGAGAGTGTTGTAGCTGCCGTTCTGGCGAACCACGGCACGATTGGCGTTGGGTCAACATTGATGAAGGCCCAATATCTGGCAGAAATTATCGAGGAAACGGCTCATATTGCATTTGTGCGGGACACTCTATTGGCCGCACATGGTGCTCCAAAACCGGCCGCACCAAAATTCGGCACTGCGATAGAGGCAGCGGCAGGCTAAACAGACCGGGACCGTCTACTCTGGAAAACCAACTTCGTCGGGCACAGTCCCTGATGGTGGCTGCGGATAATGCACCCCGCGCTGCGCCGAAAAAGTGCGATCAGTCTTCGGTTTATAGGGACCGGGATCAAATCCTGCGAGCCGATCATCCTTCACCCATTCTTCTTCAACATCCTTGCCATAGCAGGACTCAAAGAGCGCTCTTTCCAGGCGATCTCTCACCGGTTTCACTTCGGCAAGATCGGCAATATTTCTTGACTCCTCCGGATCCAACTCAAGGTCAAAAAGCTGTATGAAATTGCCTGCCGGATACCAGATAAGCTTGTAACGGCCATCATGCATCATCCGGGAGGCGCTGTTGTTCTCCAGAACCTCACCATAAAGCACCTCTCGACGCCTTTCTCCGGTCATGGAAAGACCGTCACAGCTCTCTGGCACATTAATGCCGGCAAGACCCAGCAGGGTCGGCATAACGTCTTGCAACCCTACCAGCCGGTCATCACATGTGCCGGGCTCGATGCGGCAATCACCTGGCAGTCCCATGAGTATCATGGGGATACCCGCCGAACCCTCGTAGAAGGTGCGCTTTGCAAATAACCCAAGATCTCCCAGCATCTCTCCATGGTCACTGCAAAAAAGGATGATCGTGTTGTCGAGTTCCCGTTCCTCACGAAGGGTACCAAGAACGATACGCAGTTGATGGTCCAAATGTGTGCAAAGCGCATAGTAGGCCCGCTTTATTTCCTGAAGCGCAGGACCATCGAAACGCGGGTAATAGTTGAGGAGTGCCTGAAGTGCGTGGGGCAGCCTTTTCCGATCATCACTCCATGGCGCCTCAAGTGGTGGTTCCATGTCGAATTGTCGGTAATGCTCCATATATGCAGCCAATGGCGCAAGCGGTGGATGCGGTGCTTCGTATGAGAGGGTCCAAAAGGCGGGTCGTGTCGGGTCACGCCGTTTGATTACGCGGCACATGGCCTGCGTTGCCCAATTCGTAACATGGCAATGTTCAGGCAGATGCCAAGGACGATGAATATAGCTGTTATTCGGCAGCCCGTGCGCAAAGGCAGAGCCTGTAAACCCATGATCTGAAAGGTAAAGCGAATAATCGTCTATGGCCAGATGTGGTCGTCCCTCTTCTGACAAGAGCACATCATCAAAACCAATTCGGTCACGTTCCGGGAATACATGAAGTTTTCCCACACAAAAGGCTTGATACCCTGCATCTCGAAAACAACCCGCCAAGGTGGGAAGGCTTGGCATTGGCTGTGATTTCCGAAACACGCGGTCTCCGTGTGTTCGTGGTGTCGTTCCGGTCATCAGCGTCCTGCGGGCCGGTATACATATCGGGCACTCACTGTAGGCTCGGGTGAATCTGATACCATTTCGGGCGATCTGATCCAGAGTTGGCGTCTGCACGGTAGGATGACCAGCGCATCCAAGGCGGTTCGCCGACCATTGATCGGCAATTACGAGCAGTATATTCGGCTGGCGGTCATCCATATCCCTTGCTCTCCCCTATGTCATATTCTTGCATTTGCGGTTTGACCAAACCCACAATAGGACTTGTCCCTGAATGTCTCAAATGCGCTGGCCTTCCTCGCCAGGGGGGGGCGTATGTGTGACGCCGCCTGCTGCAACGATCGAAGCCATGCCTCCAAGCTCTTCAAGCCGGCGCCGCTGATCGGCCTTTGCCTGTTTGTCTGTTTCCTCTGGATCAACAATTGCGCGAAGATCTCGTTCGAACTTTGCGAGAATATCGGCAAATGCAGGATCATCAGCCAGATCATTTAGTTCCTCAGGGTCGACTTCCAGATCGAACAGTTCAGAGCCGAAGCCTGTGTAGTGAATGAACTTGAAACGTCCCTGCCGAAGCATCATCAATCCAGTTCTGGCGCAGGAAGCGTGATATTCGGAGAAGACCTGGCGCTCGCTATCGTAAGGTTCACCTGCAATTGAACGCAATGATCGACCCGGCAAGGCTTTGTCCTCATCAGTGAAATCAACGCCAATAATATCGAGAACAGTCTGATACGCGTCTATCAAACCAACCGGTGTGTCGCATTCCACACCCTGTGCAATTTGTGGCCCAGCAAGAATTAGGGGGACTCGAACCGACTCCTCATACATGGTCGATTTACCCCAAAGACCCCGTGAGCCCATGTTGTCTCCATGATCTGACAGGAACAGCACAACAGTATCGTCAGCTTGCCCGCTCGCCTCCAGGGCCATTAACACACGCCCAACATTTTCATCAGCAAAACTCGACAAAGCGTAATAATGCAAGAGAGCGAGACGACGATGCTCGTCGTTCTCAAAAAAATCATCAAAATTATACCCAAACCTGAGCAACTCCCACCAGGGCGCTATCGACGGTTTGTTTGTGAGCGGCTTTGAAGCCAGCGTGACGTCGGCCAAATTGTAGAGATCAATATATTCTTGCGGCACAGTGAAAGGAAAATGAGGGGCAATAAAGGACGTAAAACAGACCCAGGGCTTGTCACCCTGATCCGCAACCCTAGAACGGAACCAATCTTCTGTCAGAGCACATATTTTCTTGTCATAACGTGTATATTGGCTGTCGCCCGCCATGACTTCAGCCGCTACTGAGGCGCTCTGTGGTCGCGCAGGAGGTTGTTCGCGCTCAAGACCGAAGACATCGCCTCCACCATAGATGTGCATCGGCAGGATTTGCTCGTCGATGCCGGTGTTAGACTCGCTGTCCTTGTAGTGTAGCTTGCCGATTGTTGTGAAGCGGTGTCCCTCTTCCTGTAGGCGATGCCCCCAGCCTCGTACCCTGCCATCATAGGCAAATACGTTGTCCCAATATCCAGTCTGATGCGGATATTGCCCCGTGGCAAATGCGGCCCGCGCCGGCACGCAGATTGGCGAACTGGCATAGGCATTCGTGAAACGCACACCCCTGGCAGCAAGACGATCAATGTTTGGCGTCTTCACGATCCGGTTTCCATAGGCACCCACCGCCTGAGCCGCCATTTCATCAACCATAATTATCAGCAGATTGTGAGCTGTCATCTGCGAAGCCTTTCTTCAGGTGTGTCAAAGCCAAGCCGCGCATAAGCTTCTGGTGGCGCCTCGGTTCGCTGCATGATTGCAATCATTTCTGCTATCAGCCGCTCTTCGGTGATGGGATCGTTGATTGGACTCAGCTGTTTGGGGTCACTTTCCAGATCATAAAGAACGGTGACAGCATCCTCGATACGGGCACCTTGACCTTTGACAAGCGCGCGCCCCGCTGGCAGGCGCATAACCGGAAAGTCGCCGAGGAAGGTGAAAGGCTTGACCAATGTGGCACCCTCAAATTCGACATCGGCAAACAGCCCTTTCTGATGCGTCGGCATCAGTGTGTATTCCCAAAGATCCTGATTTTCCATGTCCTCCGGATATCGGAAGTAGGTATATCGCCCGTCAGTGATATTTGTCGCTGCGCCGAACCGTCCAAAAATCCCAGCGTCGCGTATCTTTTGGTCGCCACCCAGCAGCGGCAGCAGAGACACACCTTCAACGGTTTCAGGTATTGCGCAGCCGTGAATATCAAGAAAAGTTGGCATTAAATCGATCGTCTGGGTTAGGGCGCTACGTCGTTCACCTGCCTGATCCGCAAAATCTGGGTGATATACAATCAGAGGAATGCGGCTTACTTCTTCATAAAACGGCATTCGGCTCTTGGCCCACCAGTCATGCTCACCAAGCAGAAAGCCATGATCCGTCGTCACAACAAGACTCGTGTCTTTCCAGAGATCGTGTTCGTCGAAATAGTCGAGCAACTTGCCGAGGTACCAATCACACATGGTCAGGAGTGCTGCGTAGTTTGCCCTGAGTTCGTTGATTTCCTCAGGGCTTTCATCAACCCTTTTGTAAAGAGGCCAATCCAGTATCGGACCATCATAGTCAGAGGGGTAAAGCGATTTGAACCTGTCTGGTGCCATAAATGGTTCATGCGGGTCGAAGCATTCGAGTTGCATGAACCATTTATCGGATTGTTGGTTGGCATCGAGGAAGCGGAATGCCCGGTCAAAGCAACCGACAAGAGAATAATCCGTCTCCGAATGGATGAATTCACGATTGACCATCCCCTGATGTCTTTCCTGTTGCATCGGATGATAGCGTGAAGTCATGCCAGCAGGCGGTTCAACCAGCGCCGAAAAGGGATCCCAGGCCTGTCCGCGCAGAAACTCCCAGCTTGAAAACCGACTATGGTAGGTGGCCCCGCCATCACTCCAGTAGTGATAGTGGTCAGAAATCAGATGGGTGTAGGTTCCGTTCTTCTGCAACTCTTCAGCGAACGACACATCGAATGGTTCTAGTGGACCCCAGGAGCGATGCAGGAAATTGTGTCTGCCGGTGTGCATTTCACGACGCGCCGGCATACAGGGCAAACTGCCGACATAGTGGGTATCAAAAGTCACACCACGACTTGCTAGGCGGGCGAAATTGGGTGTGATGTTTGTGCCACCATAGCATTCCAACGCGAGCCGATTGAGCGAATCAAAGATTACAAATACCGTCCGCATTCAACTCATTCCGTCTTCGCGTGTCCGCGGATCATCTTTACCAGCGGCAGCAAAAGCACAACCAGTGTCAGTCCAAGAAGGACAGCGCTGATGGGGCGTTCCAGAAAGATCATCGGGTCGCCACGCGACAAGAGCATTGCCCGCTTTAGATTGTCCTCCATCATCACGCCGAGCACGATCCCCAGCAACATTGGCGCGGGGGACATTTTCGTCAGCGACATTGCAAAGCCCAGAACCGTGAAAACAAACACGATCATCAGATCAAACGCACTATTGTTGACGCTGTATACACCAACGCTGACCAACATCAGGATGCAGGGGAAAAGGTGGCGATAGGGAATCTTCAATATCCGAACCCAAAGCCCAATCATAGGAATGTTCATTATTACGAGCATCAGGTTTCCAACCCAGAAACTTGCGAGCAAACCCCAGAAGATTTCCGGATTTTCGGTGATTAGCTGTGGCCCAGGCTTAACACCGTGGATAAGAAGAGCACCCAACATCAAGGCCATGACCCCATCCCCCGGTATGCCAAGCGACAATGTCGGAATGAAGGATCCTTGAGCGGCGGCGTTGTTTGCTGTTTCAGGTGCCGCAATCCCTTCGATCGCACCCTTGCCAAACCGGGTACGATCTCTTGCGATGCGCCTTTCAACCCCATAGGCAACAAACGCAGATATCGTGGCTCCAGCACCAGGCAGAACACCCAGAAACGTTCCTATTGGTGCTGCGCGAACCATAGGCTTTATCGCTTGTCGCATATCATTGCCTGTCGGCAGAAGTTCACGAAAGCCAACATTCTGGGCTTTAGCACGCTGATGTTTTGGACGACTGAGATTGGTGATGACCTCGGTTGCTCCGAAAACACCCATTGCAACGGCTACAAGCGTAATCCCATCTGTCAATTCAATGTAACCAAAGGTGAACCGGAAGGTCGCGGTTGTGATATCTGTTCCCACTAATCCTAAGACAAGCCCTAAAAGCACCACCGCGATCCCCTTGAGTTGCGATCCTGGTGCCACTACGGAGGCGGTAATCAACCCGAAAACCATTAACGAAAAATATTCGATGGAGCCAAAGCGTAGAGCAAGTTCGGCAATCACAGGGGTGAAAAGTGCAAGGCAAAGAATAGCAAAGCAGCTCCCAAAAAAAGATGCGGCGGTTGTGATAAAGATTGCAGGTCCCGCCTTCCCCTGCTTGCAAAGCGGATAGCCGTCCAGTGCGGTAACAGCTGAAGATGGCGTTCCTGGAACATTCAAAAGAATTGAGGTAATGGAGTTGCCATACTGAGCGCCATAATAAATGCCTGACAACATGATTAGCGCCTGACTTGGCTCAAGATAGAAAGTCAGCGGCATCAGCATAGATATAGCGGCCATAGAACCGATGCCGGGCAGGACCCCGATAAGCATTCCTACGGTCACTCCAAACAGGCAGAGACCGAGTGTCTCTATGGTCATCAAAACTTGAAAACCAAGCGCAAGATTTGAAATTGTGTCCATCCGCCTAGCCGCCAATCATATCAAATGGGATTGACAGAAATCGAACAAAGATAACGTACACAACCGCAAGCAGGAAAATGTAGATCGTTAAAAGGCTGCGCCATGTGTGCTCCGGATCAGCCATGCCGGATAAAAAGACCAGCGCCCCCGTTGCAACAAGGAGCCCAGCCGGCTCAACAAGGAGCGCGAAAGCAAGGAGCGCGCTCAAAATCAAAATAGCAGGTCTCCACTTGATAACTGGAGCTACTTCTTCACCGTCTGGGTTGATTATTGCTATCAGCAATCCAAAGAGAGCGATGAGGATCCCAAGAATAAATGGCAAGGCCCCAGCGCCAATGCGCGACAAGTCACCCAGACCGTATCCAAAGGCTTTGTAGGTGACATAAGCGCCAATGAAAACAAGCACCGCCCCAACGCCTCTATTCCTCTTGGCTAGACTTGAGAATTCGCCGTCTTCAAACTCGGTGTTCATCCAATCCTCGGATCCAACTTGAACTGCCCACAAAAGGCCGCCGGGGCAAAGTTTCAGGTCTTCTAGACCTTAAGGTAAGGAAATGGCCGGGCAACCTGAGGCAACCCGGCCACTAGAGATCATCAGAATGTCAAACCTGCGGCTTCTATGACACCTCGCCAACGCTTGACTTCGCTATGCCCAAAGGCAGTTTGCGCATCAGGCCCTTTTATCCAGGGCGTGGCCCCCACATTAAGGAATAGCTGAGCTGTCTCAGGCATTTGCAGCACTTCTGAAAGAGCATCGCCAAGTATTTTGACGATTTCATTTGGTGTATCCGAGCGAACGTAAAGCGCGTGCCAATTGTCCGCTGTCAACCCTTCATAACCCAGCTCTATCATCGTGGGTACATTTGGCACTGCTGGCGAACGCTCGGGGGTCGAGATGCCAAGTGCAGTGAGTGCTCCAGACTTTGCATGGGGAAGTGCTGGCGGAATACCCGCGAAGAATAGCTGCACCTCATTTGCGATCACAGCCTTTGTAGCTTTCCCACCACCACGATAGGGAACAACTGTCATCTGAATGCCAGCACGCTTGGAAAATTCCTCAGTTGCAAGATGTTGAATTCCACCAATGCCAGGAACAGAGTAGAAAATATCACCAGCTTTGGCCCGATTGACAAAGGCTTCCATGTCAGTGGTGCCCAGATCGTTGTTGACAACAAAAAGAAGTGGCACGGAAGCCATCATGCCAACTCCGCGGAAATCTTTTTCGAAATCATATTTGAGATCGTTGCGCGTTGTCGGAGTGATCGAATGCACTGCTGTCATCAGCATCATTGTGTATCCGTCCGGATCTGCCTGGGCAACCTGGGTTGCTGCGATAGAGCCGTTTGCACCTTGCTTGTTTTCAACCACTATGGGTTGGCCAAGGACATTTGCCATTCGCTCAGCCACGATGCGCCCCAACGTATCTGGCGCAGATCCTGGGGTTGATCCGAGAACCATAGTAATCGGTTTTTCTGGAAATCCAGCCATAACCGGATTGATTGAAGCGGTCACATTTACGCTGATTGCGACAGCAACAATGGCCAAAGCCCTGCCCAAATTAGTTAACAAACCCATGAGTTTCCTCCCAACACTTTGTGTCAACTGATGTGCATTTTGCATACACAATGTGAATCTGGTATACCAGAGAGTGGCACGGGTTTCAATAATCTGCTGATAGTTTATTCCTAAGTGCGGGTGTAATTTTCTCAATAAGGGTTAAAAACCTGCAGTCGAGTGTTGGTCAGGATAAAAAAGGATAACAACTGAACATGGGGGGAAAGACCATCGCGCCTTCGAAAAAAACACTTCGGGTTGGCTCTGGAGACACACTGGCCAACGCACTGCGTCGGCAGCTTGCGGATGATATTCTCGATGGCAGAAGAGAGTCTGGGTCTCGCCTTGAGGAACGATCTCTTGCAGAGCAATATGGAGTATCGCGAACCCCGGTCCGTGAAGCTCTGCAACAGCTTGTTTCGGCGGGACTTGCTATAAGAAAGCCCCGATCTGGCGCAGTCGTTCAGCGTGTGGAAGCGGGCCGCGTATCTTCGCTTTGTGAAGCATCCATATTGCTAGAGACACTTTGTGCACGGCTAGCCGCAGTGAGGATAACCACCATCGAGCTTGGGCGTTTAAGGCTTGTTCTCAATGCCTGTGAAGCTTGCCACCAAAAGTTGGACGTTGAAGGTTTCGCCCTTGAAAATAGAAACTTTCACAGTGCTATAATTGCTTCAACACAAAACCAGGACCTGGTTGACACAGTTGAATTCTGCCGTCTTCGGATAGCCCCCTACCATCGCGCGCCCTTCAAGTCAGCATCGCGCCGAGTTAGCGCTCTAGCAGAACTGGAAAAAATTCTAGTGGCACTTGAAAGTGGTGATCCAGACCAGGCAGCCCTTGCAATGACAGATCATCTAAAGGCCGCCGCCATCGCCATTGACAATCAAATAAGAAGTTCTTGATCCGATGTCGGGAATCCTGGTGGGCTCATTGTCTTACCGTTACAGATTCCTGAACTTACCCGCTGATCCCCGGCAGGCCAGGGCCCTTCGCCACGCCGCGTTTGCACCCGAACCTGCCTGCAATCTACCAGGGCAAGATAACGAGCCTGATAGACGCGCTAAATACACCTAACACCGTCACGCAAGCTAACGAGGCGATCCGGCAACTCATCGAAAGAATCAGGTTGGTGCCAGAAGGCAACACCCTCAATATCGAGCTGTTTGGTGAATTGGCAGCACTTATATCGTTGGGCATAGGGCCAAACGACAAGCACCCCCTGGCAGATGCCGAGGGGGTGCAAGTAACGCTGGTTGCGGGGGCAGGATCTACTCAAGGCCCTACAACTAGAAGGCCCTTCAATTAGAAAATGGATATGAAGTAATTGTGGTGGACAGAAACCGCCGTTACGTGAGGCTGAATCTCCCGGGAATGTCACGCCTACACAGTTGCGAAGAGTCACCGTCTAGCCAGCTCATTATTTCATGCCGAACTGGAAAGGGGTCAAGGGCGTCTTCGGGATCGTTATCGTCTTTTCCTCGGTGTAGAACTCCTCGCAGGAATGCCCGCCTTCGCGTCCAACGCCGGAATTTTTATAGCCCCCAAAGGGCGCGCGAAGCTCTCTTGTTAATGGTGTGTTCACCCACACAATGCCCGAGCGCATCTTTTCACTCACATTCATTACGGTTGGCAGGTGATCAGACCAGACATAGGACACCAGACCAAACTCCGTGTCATTGGCTACTGAAATGGCCTCTTCCTCTGTCTTGAAGGTCAGGAAACTCGCAAAGGGGCCAAAAATTTCAGCCTGGCACACGGTGCTTGCATTCGATTTAACTGTCACAGCTGTCGGTTCTATGAAATAGCCTTCGCCAAGCTCTTCGATCCTATGACCGCCACCAAGCAGCTCATCGCCATCGTGATCGGCA
>CALIBP010000273.1 GCA_938048165.1 uncultured Alphaproteobacteria bacterium
AGCGACGGGTTCACCAAGATGCCGTACTTTCTCACCCACCAACGGATAATGCGAGCTGTGAAAGACCGCAGAGCCATCCGCGTTCTCAAAGGCAGGGGTTTTGGGACGTGTGATATGGGCCGGGTTCGGGACATGTGGCAATGGCCCGAGGCCATCTGCCTCATAATCCGTGGCAGTCAGAACCGTGACGACGCCTGGCGCGCTTGTCGCCGCGCTCACATCGATAGCATTGAGCGTCGCATGGGCATGCGGGCTGCGAACGACATAGCCATAAAGCTGATCCGGCAATTGCGTGTCGTCGGTGTAGCGGCCCGCGCCGGTGAGCAGCCGATAATCTTCCTTGCGGCGGACGGGTTGTCCGATGCCATATTTATGGTCAGCCATGGGGTCTATTGTCTTTCGTCGAGGCCCCTTAGTAGGGCTTCGTGTCGCCCTCTATCGTGGTGCGCAACATCAGGCGGCGCTCACCATCAGGAAAATCGGTTCGGGCATGTGACGAACAGCGGTTATCCCACAGCAGGACATCGCCGACATTCCAGATATGTTCATAAACAAATTCAGATTTTTCGGAATGATCAAAAAGTGCTGCCAACAAACGGTCGCTCTCTTCCTTTGGCAAGCCAACGACCTCTTCCGTCATTAAACGGTTTACATAAATCGCCTTGCGACCGGTTTCCTCATGCGTCCGGAATACCGGGTGCTCGGAATCGGAAAACGCCTTGGTGCCCTTATCATCACCCTTTTGCGTAGAGCCATAATTGTAATGGTGTTTCGCCGTCCGCCTTTCAAGCGGCTCGCGAATTTCATCCGGCAAGGTGTCATAGGCAGCATAGCCGCTGGCAAACAAGGTGTGGCCGCCATGGCTGGGGATCTCCACCGAATAGAGCATGGTGCCCTTATGCGGCACATCAGCATGCAGCATATCGTGGTGAAACATCATCTCGCCATCCGGCAGCGCACCGATTGGCTCACCATTCTCGCGGATGTTGGAAATCAGCATCACGTTGGGCAGCAGCTTGTCATAGCCGATGGGGTATTCGTTGGCAGGTCTCGCCAGATAGCCGATCTCGCCAAAAAACTCGGTTGCCCGTAATTGCGCTTCCTGGGTCAGCTCCTGCCCACGAAACAACAAGACGATATTGTCCAGCCAGGCCTGCTTGAGCGCCGCCATGGTCTCGGCATCCTGCTCCTGATTAAGATCTATGCCTTTAATCTCCGCCCCAATATGCGGCGTCAGCTTTTCGATTTGAAAGGGAAGCGTTTCTGTTGTCATCGTGAGGCCTCCTAGCTCGGCTGGCGAACCATTTCGAGCAGCCTGGCGATCGCGTCATCGCCTTTGCCCATCGGATCAACCCGCTGGAATTTCTTGCGGGCCTCGGCGCGCCAGGTCGGTGGCTTGGTGGCATCAATACCCATCTTGCCGCCGATCCGCATGACGGTGTACTCATCACCGACTTCCGGGATCACCGCATCAAGCGGATGCAACCGCGAGCCAGGCTGGATTTTGACATGCTGGGCGGGATCAACCCGTGTGGTCATCGCCCACAGTACATCCTCGGCATTGTAAATATCGACATCTTCATCGACCGCGATCACCGTTTTCACATGCAGGTTGGGCCCGGATAGCGCCGCCATCAGCATGTCATTTACCTGGCCGTCCCATTTGGCCTCGACCTGAACAATCATCAGGAACTGTGATGCCCAGGGTGGCACGAACACGTCCAGCACATTGGTGTTGCCCTGCGTATCACGCAGCCGATTATAGTAGGTCGCTTCCATCGGCAGGGTGATCAATGGCTGGTGATCGGTAAACCAAGTCGCCTGCATATGGCGGAAAATCGGGTCTTTACGATGGGTGATCGCTGAACAGGTAAAGACCGGTGCCGGACCTTCAGCGCCAAAACCAAAATTGGTGAACTCGCCAAACGGCCCTTCCATCATGCGGTCTGTTGGGTGGACCGTACCTTCGATGACGACCTCGGCATGGGCGGGAACTTCCAGATCAATGGTCTCGCATTTGACCATTTCAATTTCTTCGCCGAGCACACCAGCAGCATATTCCAGCTCATCAAAATCCTTATGGATACCCGACCAGTTGGACATGATCTCATAAACAGGGTGTAACCCGATGGCAAAGGCCATCGGCATAGGCTCATTCATTTCCACATATTTCAGGTAATGCTGATAGTTGTGCCGGGCAGCCATCCAGAACGGCGCCTTATGCGGATCATCGGTGAGCTGTACCCGCAGGATCGATTCATTGCGGATTCCGGTTTCGGGATCACGGGTAATCGTGACACCAGAGCCAAGATAGCGACCGGCGTCGCCATGACTGTGGATAGGGATTGGCAGCTTGCGAAGATCAGCATCGTCACCGATGAGCTTGACCTCTTTGACCGGCCCGTCATCGACCATTTTCGATTTACCCGCACCATTTGCCATCTGTTTGGCAAGATACGGGCAGACTTCGTTGTCCTTTTCCAGACCGAGCGCCGCCGCCTGGCCCTTGCGATCCTTAATCAGAATATCGGTCAACCGCCAGTTCTCGAATCCCTCAAGATTGTGGAACATCAGCGGATGACGGCTTTCCGAACAGAGATAGCCAATCTGATTAATCGGATCGACCTCGTCATGGATATTCAGAATGCGGTTATCGATGTTCTCCAAAAAAGACCTGAGTGTATGCGGCATGTTTATTCTCTCCCTGTGTTAGCCGCCAGATTGCGTAACCAGAGCGCCGCTGTCAACGCCACCGGAGAGAGAAGCGTGGGGGTTTTCGGCGGCCCGGCTTCGGTGTACACAGACGCTACCGGCTATGACCGATTTATGACAAAAAAAGACAAAGGATATGGGGATGAGTGACGGCAAAAATTATGACTATATCATTGTGGGCGCAGGATCCGCTGGCTGTATTTTGGCCGGCCGACTGAGTGAAGACCCCTCCGTCAATGTGCTGATCCTCGAAGCCGGTGGCAGCGATAAAGATCCACTGATCCAGATACCGCTCGGTATGGGCAAGATGCATGAGCATCGTATGCATGACTGGGGCTTCGACGCGGAACCCGATGACAACGTTAATGGCCGCGAGATCGAAGCCATGCGCGGCAAGGTCATCGGTGGTTCGAGCTCCATTAACGTCATGGCCTATGTTCGCGGCCATCGCGGTGACTATGACCGCTGGGCGCAAAAAGGGGCTGTCGGCTGGTCATATGCCAATATTCTGCCCTATATGAAACGCGGCGAAGACTGGGAAGGCGAAGAAAACGCCTATCGTGGCAAGGGCGGCCCGATGCGGACACAATGGGCCAAGAATGACGACCCCCTGCTGGAAGACTGGAAAAAAGCCTGTGTCGATGCCGGCTATAAACTCACCGATGATTATAATGGCGGCGATTCAGAAGGTATCGGCACCTCGCAATCCACACAGCGCGGTGGCGAACGCTGCTCAGCGGCTGTCGCCTATCTACACCCGGCAAGCTCACGGCCAAACCTGACCATCGCCAAGAACGCTTATGCTACCAAGATCATCATGGAAGGCACCAAGGCGGTTGGCATTGAATATTCACAAAAGGGCAAAATGGTTAAGGCCCGCGCTGACCGCGAAGTGTTGCTGTCTGGCGGCGTCTTTGGTTCGCCTCAACTGTTGATGCTGTCCGGCATCGGTCCAGCAGAACATCTGAAAGACGTTGGCATTGACCCAATCGTTGATCTCAAAGGGGTCGGCAAGAACCTGCAGGATCATATGGCCTGCCTTGTGCATTATACGCGCCCCAATCACGGCAAGTTCCGTGATTTGATGCGGTTTGACCGCATGGCGCTGGCGATGCTGCAGGCCTATTTTTTCAAATCTGGTCCCGCTACGGTCCTGCCCGGTGGATTGCATGGCTTTATCAAGACGCGCCCAGAGTCGGTCGTACCAGACATTCAGCTGATGTTCCGCGGCGCTGCGCCCGGCGCACATCTCTGGTTTCCGGGGATCAAAAAAGCCTACACCGACGGCTTCGGTATGCGCCCGGTACTGCTCCATCCTGAAAGCCGCGGCGAAGTGCTGCTGCGGTCATCCGATCCACGCGACAAGCCGCGGATCATTCAGAATTTCTTCTCGAGCCCCAACGACCTGCCGGTGTTGCGTGACG
>CALIBP010000274.1 GCA_938048165.1 uncultured Alphaproteobacteria bacterium
GCGCCGTAATTTGCCGGGTCCTTGAGGCCGCCGGTTTCGCCGCGCCAATCGCAAAACTCGTCTGAATCAAAATGGCCATAGCCGGAGAAGGTCAGGTTGGCGACCGCGCCACCGGTGAATTTCAGCATCGCGCTATAGGCGCCTTCGGTCGGACGGTCGGGATCGTAATTGCCAGTGGTGGCGTAGATCGTCTCGATCACTCCGCCACAGAGAAAGCGCGCGACATCGATCTGGTGTGCCGCCTGGCTATAGACCACGCCACCACCCTGCTCGCTATCAAGCTCATCAGGCCGCCGTGGGCGATAGATAAAGTCGGTGTAGTTGATACTGGTGATCAGATGCAGTGGACCGTAGGTGCCGCTATCAATGATCCGCTTGGCCTCGACAATCGGCGCGTCATAGCTATGGCTGGGCCCGACCAGCAGATGCACACCGGCCCTGGCGGCGGCATCGATCATCCGCGTGCAGTCGGCAACGCTCAACGCCATGGGTTTTTCGACCAGCACATGCTTGCCCGCCTGTGCCGCCGCAACCGCGTGATCGGCATGGCAGAAATGCGGGGTGGCAATATAGACGGCATCGATATCTGCGCTGTCGCACATCGCCTCGACGGTTTCAAAGGCCTCACCGCCAAAATCGATTTCAAATTGATCGCGGGCTTCCGCCCGTGTGTCAGCGGCAGCGATGATATTGAGACGCGTATGGAAGGTAAGCGTCGGCAACAGGACGGTAAAACCCCGCCCCAGCCCGACAACTCCCAGTTTCAGTTTTCGTTCAGCCATCCAACCCACGCCCACTGCGATTTTGACTCACCATAGATAGTAATTAGGATAGCGGTCCAGAGTTCAAAAATCAGGCGTCGCTAATGACTTCATATGACACCAACGCTTTACGCGGCCTCGTGCAGTCCGACCGGGTCCATAAGGACTTCTATATTAACCCGGACGTTTTCGACATCGAGATGGAACGCATTTTTGGCCGTATCTGGCTTTTTGTCGGTCATACCAGCCAGGTCTCGAACAATGGCGATTACCTTACGACGACGGTTGCCCGCCAGCCAGTGATCATGAGCCGGGACCGCGACGGCAAAGTCCATGTGATGTTTAACCGTTGCACCCATCGCGGCTCACAGGTCTGTCTCGAGCAGTTCGGTAATACCAAACGGTTTGAATGCCCCTATCACGCCTGGGTCTTCAATAATGACGGCAGCTTCGCCGGGGCACCCTACCCCAAGGGCTATGCGGATGGCTTCCTCGATAAGGAAAAACTCGATCTTGTTAAACTGCCGCGGATGGAAATCTATCGCGGGTTTGTGTTTGTCAGCCTGAGTAAAGACGTACCCGACATCGATGATTTCCTCGGCCCGATGAAAGATCACATCGATGCGTTTTGCGACCGCAGCCCCGAAGGCGAGGTTGAGGCCTGCGCCGGCGTGTTTCGCTATCGCTATGACGGCAACTGGAAGCTCCAGATGGAGAACCAGACCGACGTCTATCACATCATGTTCACCCATGTGTCGACGACGGATGAAGACGGTAAGCAATTCCGTCGCGAGGGGGCCGAAGAAGATGAGGCCGGCAAGGTCAAGGTGCTGGCCAAGAATTCACGGCTCGATGATCAATGGGAAGAGCATCCACTCGGTGGCCATCGTCACGGTCACGTCTATATGGGCCGGTTCGCTATGGACAAGAAAAACAGCGGCCCAGTTTATGACCGCTATAAAGCCTCAATGGAAAAAGCCTATGGCGATCAGGCCGAAGAGAATATGACGGTCCGCACTCATAACAGCATTTTTTATCCGAACTGGTCGATCCAGCATCTGACCCAGCATATTCGGGTGATGAACCCGATCTCGGTCGATTGTACCGAGAACATCATTATTCCGCTCAAGCTCAAGGGCGCGCCGGAGGAGATGTGGCACGCCGCCCTGCGCAGCAATAATAACAGCCACTCGCCATCTGGCATGGTGATGTCAGATGACATGGAGGTCTGGGTGCGTTGTCACGAGGGGCTGAAAACCCAAAGCACTGACTGGGTCATCCTCGCGCGCGGCATGAATGAAAAATTCAGCGGCGATAACACCGGCTCGTATGAATCACACGGCACGTCGGAATCCGGTGCCCGCAATCAACAGCTGGCCTGGGTCGATTATATGTGTGGCCAAGGCTGAGACGGAAACAAACGCTGTGCTTGCTGAGGTTGAAAAATATTTGTACCGGGAAGTTCGCCTGCTGGATGAACGGCGTTTCGAAGAATGGACCGATTTGTTCGCCGAGGACGGCTATTACTGGGTCCCGGCCTACCCCAACCAGACCGATCCATATAAAGCGGTTTCAATATTTTTCGACGACCGTCAGGTGATGCGAACCAGGCTATCGCGGCTTGATCACCTAAATATTCACGCCCAGAAACCGCCGAGCCGCACGGTGCATATCGTCTCCAATATCGAGATCGATGAGAAGCACGATGTCGAAGGCGAAATTCTGGTTCACTCGACGTTGCAGATGATGGAATTCCGCCTCGATAAACAGACCCATTATGGCGGCCGCGCACAGCATCTGCTGCTCAAGACCGACGACGGGTTTATGCTGAAATGGAAACGCGTCGATCTGATCAATTGCGACGGCGTGTTCGAGCCATTGGCAATTCCGTTTTAAGAGACAAAATTTAAAGAAATTTTTAAGCCCAGTTCGGCATTTTGAACCATCGTCCGGGACGGCCCGGCTGAAATCGATGGTGAAAAAACGGAACTTGAAGACGCGCGCAACGCGCTGAAATCGAATCCCGTGCGATGGACAATCGCCCACAAGATTGGCGGGCTCGCCTCTGTCCTCATTCTTTTTATCCTGGCACTTTTCCTATACTCGATCATTACCCTGCGGGGTATTCAGGGTGAACTGAAAGAAATCGCCGAGCTTGAAGTTCCGCTTACCGAACTGACCAACAAAATAGAGATCGAGCAACTCAAAACCCAGATTACTCTCGACCAGATATTATTGCTGTCCCAGCGCAAACATACCGAGGCGGTCGATAACAAGCTGAGCGCCGCCAAATCCCGATTGAAGATCCACGCTGATGCCCCCGATAAACATATCAAGGCAGGCATCGAGTTAAGCACCGCCGGGTACACGGCCCACGCAAAACCGGTTTTCTCGGAAGTCCAGAATGCCCTGCAGGATGTCGAGAGAGAAGCTGCGGTGCTGCATGATGAGCTATTCAGTTTTGTCAAAAAGCTCGAAACGGGGGCCTTTCCCACAAACCGGGAGATTGATGGGCTACTCAAAAAAAGAGGTGGTCCTCGATAAAAAGCTCCTCGCCCTGATCAAGAAGATTGAACAATTCACCGAGCGTGAAATTCATACGCTGCAAAACCACGAACATATCTTTCTGATGGTCAATCGAGCGATATCGCGCAGGTGACCGAGGCGGCAAACGGCACCAGACAGTCAGCCATGAATGTTCTGGAATCCGCCAAAGGACTTACCAAACAAAGTGACGAACTGCGCAGCCAGGTCGACGAATTCCTGCAGGCGATCAGGGCCGCCTGATCACAACAAACATTGAGGTTAAAACGGCGCTCCAGACTGGGGCGCCTTTTTTTGTTTGGCTTTTGGTATCAGGTAAACTTTTACATTTTGACGTTACCCGGGTTGGAAGTTAGCCAAAAATGAGTATTCTGCCCGTAAAATTGCTCACGTCGAAGCCCCTCCAAACAGGGGCTGACAAATTAAGGAGAGTCAAATGGCAACTATCGATGCAGATGCTCATGTTTTGGAAACGCCAATAACCTGGGAATATATGGATGCCGAGCACAAGAAATTCGCCCCCATAGTGGTGACACAGGCGACTGGGGAGCAATTGCATGGCTCCAGTGGCAATATCATGAAAGAGTTCTGGGTCGTTGATGGACGTATCCACAACAAACAAATGAATGTTGGGCTTGATACGGCGGCAGAATCTCGCGAAATGCGCGACGTTCAGGCCCGCATCGACCATATGCATGAGCTGGAAATTGACGTGCAGGTTCTTTACCCGACCCTGTTTCTTAGGCCCCTCACAACCAATGCCGAAATCGATTACGCCCTGTGCAAAGGTTATAACCGCTGGCTCGCGGAAATTAACAAAGCGGCGCCGCAGGAATTGCGCTGGGTCGTCTGTCCTCCACTGCACGCGATGGACAAGGTCCGCGAAGAGCTGAAATTCGGCAAAGATAATGGTGCGTGCGGCATCTTCGTTCGCGCGATGGAAACGGACCGTCTGCCCTCAGACCCCTACTTCTACCCGCTTTATGAAATGGCGGAAGAATTCGATATGCCGATTTGCCTGCATTCAGGCATCGCCAGCTTCACTATTCACGAAGCCTACCGGACGGATCCCGGTTTTAACCGGTTCAAGCTGACAGGCGTTGGCAGTTTCCATGATCTGCTCTTTAACGACATTCCCGGCAAGTTCCCCAATGTCCGCTGGGGTTTTGTCGAGCTGAGCGCGCAATGGGTTCCTTATGCCTTGAACGACCTTGAGCTGCGGATTAACCGGCACGGACGCGAATTGTCGTCTGATCCGCTCGGCGACAATAATATGTTTGTCGCCTGTCAAGTGACGGATGATCTGGATTATATTCTGGACTCTGTCGGCGATGATAATATCGTGGTTGGCACCGATTATGGCCATAGCGATACATCCACCGAAATTGAAGCGCTGCGCAAACTTCGCACGGACGGCAAAGTAAAAGAATCTTCCGCAAACAAGATTCTGGACGACAACGCTAAGAGGCTTTATGGGTTAAGCTAGACATCCACAGATTTGCCATAAGTCGTAGATACGATTGTGACTAGCATTCATGGCAAGATTCTGCTTATCTTGCCGCCATGCAAAAGCAAACGTTTGCAGTTAGAGATTTTTAAGGAGGTATTGATGAAAAAAATATTGATGAGTGGGATTGCAGCCGCTGCTGCTTTCACCGTTGGCGCAAATGTCGCCAGCGCACAAGACGTGATGAAGACATATAAAGATCGGACAGTAACGATCCTCGTTGGATATGGTGCCGGTGGCACCTATGGTCAGACGTCACTTCTGATCTCGCGCCACTTTGGCAAATACATTCCCGGCAGCCCGTCTGTCATCGTTCAGCATATGCCTGGCGCTGGTGGCTTGAAGGCAACAAACTATGCCGGCAATGTCATGCCAAAAAATGGCAAAAACGTCTTTATGCCTCCAGAGATGACGGTTGTTTCACAGCTCTTGCGGCCGAAGAAAATCAAATTCGACGCCCGGAAGTTCACATGGCTGGGTCGCGTTTTTG
This sequence comes from uncultured Alphaproteobacteria bacterium, assembly GCA_938048165.1. Classification (GTDB taxonomy): domain Bacteria; phylum Pseudomonadota; class Alphaproteobacteria; order MPNO01; family UBA2964; genus UBA2964. Next base: position 5,303 of record CALIBP010000274.1, read on the forward strand.
GCGCCAACCAGGTTATGGCTATCCGTCGCGACTCGGGCATCACATCGATTGAAGGTATGCAGAAGAAATCTCTGGTTGTTAGTTCCTCCGGTAAAGGCTCTCCGACCTTCCTGGTTCCCGCGATGATGAACGGCATTCTCAAGACCAAGTTCCGCATTGTCACAGGCTACAAAGGTTCTGCCAACACAACACTCGCTGTTGAGCAAGGCGAAACCTTCGGTATGTCCAATAGCTGGGTATCGTGGAAAAAGAACCGTCCCCAATGGTGGAACAAACCGAGTAACAACTTCCTGGTTGGCCTCGTTCAGGTTGGATACACAAAGGAACCTGACCTGCCAAACATGCCTCTTTTGACAGAACTGGCAACAAACCCTGACGACAAGGCTGCAGCAGCCATGCTGTCAACCGCCGCTGTTATTGGCCGAGGCCTAGCCTTCCCGCCAGGTGTCTCCTCTGGACTGGTCCAGCCTTTGCGGGACGCCTTCATGAAAATGGCGACCAGCGCATCGTTCAAGAAAGATGCAGAAGGTCGTGGCCTGCCAGTGACACCAATGACAGGACCGGAAATCCAGAAGGTCGTGAACGACTCACTTGGCATGTCACAAGCGGCTGTCAAGAAAGCGCGTGCGCATATCTTCGGAAAAAAGAAATAACGCACCGAAGTCTGATACGAAAAGGGCCGGGAATTTCCCGGCCCTTTTTTTGTCTCGAAATGACAGGCTATCCGTCGAAACCGTAATCGCGTTTAGCGCCTTCTGGCGTCACATAGCCTTCAGCGATATCGCGTTTGATTAACTCGAGATCGCGTTTGGATGGATCGCCAAACCCGCCGCCGCCGGCTTTTTCCATATAGAAGCCCTCACCAGCGGTCATCTCATACTTACCGGCTGCTTCGAGTTCCGTTTCGGAGCCATTGCCATTGACCTTAACAAACTTACTGGCCTGGCCGTTTTGGCCGCCATTGACACCGCTTGCCGGAAACTTGGCGCGCTCATACCGGCGAACAACGATGGCATCCTGTAGCAGCTCATAGCGCCGTCGGAAGATAACGCCACCGCGGAACTCACCAGCGCCACCTGAATCAGGAATGACCGACATCTCTGTCACGCGGCAGGGATATTCCGACTCCAGAATTTCGATCGGCGTTATATGCAGGTTGGACAGATGGGTCGCCGTCATCGAACAACCATCATGGCCATAGCCGCCACCATAGGCCGAGCCCATGATTTCGTATTGCATGGTCGAATGTCCGGGACGGCCGCCGCCCTGCCATGAAATCAGCAGAGAGCCCGATGAACCCGACCCGGCAATCGCCCGCGTAGGCGTAAACTTCGACATCGCATCGAGGATGACATCGACCAGACGCAGATTAGCTTTCTGATAGGACGATACCGGTGCTGGCGGCGACGCATTGGTCACCGTATTGGGCGCAAACTTCATCTCCACCACGTCGGCCATGCCACCATTGTAATGCAGCTCGTGTGGTCCCAGCGCACCGACCAGACAATAGAACGTACAGGCTTCAACCATGGCAGGGCGCAGATTCACCGGCCCCCGCGTCTGCGGGCCACTGTTGGAATAGTCGAAGACCGCCTTATCGCCATCGATGGTAATCGTCACCGCAAACTTGACCGGCGTGTCGCGATCTACGCCATCGTCATCCATAAATCCTTCAGCCGAAGACGTGCCATCGGGCAGTTGAGCAATCGCTTTACGCAGCTCTTCCGCCGCGCCATCAAGGATCGCATTGAAAGCACCGATAACCGTATCGGCGCCAAAGCGGTCCGCGTTTTCCTTCATCCGTTCAACACCCATATTGGTCGCCGCGACCTGGGCATTAATATCGCCGCGTACAAGATCAGGATGACGGCTATTGCCGAGGATGACCCGCATGATATCG